>CAVIGZ010000061.1:0-11720 GCA_963642565.1 Bacteroidaceae bacterium
GCCTGAAGCATGTCGGTCCACTGCGGAGTCCACAGATGGTACTCAACCACGTTGGCTCCGTTCTGTCCGTGAACTACCGTCCCCTTGTAAACCATGATCTTGGCGGTGTTCCACTCGCCGTAAGGGTTCTGGTTCTGTGGCTTGGCAGGAATCATGTCGTAGAGTGATGCGGACTGGCGGTTTCCATCGATCCCGAGCAGGGCGTCAGGATGGTTGGCGTTGTCAAGTACCTGATACTCAGGGGATGAAATGTAGATTGGAGACCACTGTGGGGTGCCTTCGGCATTATACTCCTTAATCTCCTGCGCGAGGTAGAGGATTCCGGAGTTTCCTCCCTTGGAGACCTTCCATTCGAGCTCAAGCTGGAAGTTCTTGAATTTGTGGGCGAAAATCAGGTCGCCACCCTCCAGGGTCTGGCCTTCGCCTGTACCTGTGCCGGTGAACTTGATGCTGCCATCCTCGACAGTCCAGCGCGAAGGAACGTTGTCCTTGCCGTAGCCGCGCCATCCGTTGAGGGTCTCGCCGTCAAAGATCACATAGTAGCCGTCCTTGTCCTGCGGCAGTGAAGCGAGGTCCACCTGAGGTTTCTCCACGCTGATGTAGGCCGGTGCGCCTTCTTTTTCCACTTTGGTCTCGACTGTCTCTGTGCCGGTCCATTGGAGTTCTGCCGGAGCGGCGGCTTTCTTCTTGCTGTTTCCGCATGAAACAGCGGTCATGATCATCGCGACAGCTGCTGTCGCATAAACAATCTTTTTCATATTCGTTTAACTTCTAAAATTAATTATTCTGGCATTTCAGGAAGCTCGTAGCCGGCGCGGTACTGACGCTTGATCAGGTTTGCGGCGAACTGACGGGCGTTTATCGGATCCGTGTACTTGTTCTGGAATGTAGGGTGTCCGTCGTGGATTGAGAATCCGTCTTTCTCGAGGATGCTGATCGTGGCGTCGGCAGGGATGTTGGTGAATTCCATCTTCTGACCGTCCCATTCGAGGATCTGGTTGAGAGCCTGGAGTCTGACGGCGGCCACGCCGAGGTCCACCATCTCGACGAACGGACCGGCCTCGCTGAAGTCGGATGCGGAAGGGATTCTTGAGTCCGGATCCTCCTTGCAGGCGCGGATCCAGTCCTGCTGGTGTGAAAGTGTCACCTCGCGAAGGAGATGAGGGACCTCCGGGTTCCTTCCGGAGACGAGGATAGGATCCTGGCCGTAACAGCCGGCGATCAGGATGTCCTTTGTTCCGTAGAAGATGCTGCAGCCGCCGCTGATGTTGAGGTTGAAGCCTGCTGGAAGTCCTTCCGGTCTCTCCGGCTTGAAGCCTCCGTCGTACCAGCGGATGTCAACCTCCGGCATCGCAAGCTTGGACATGTTCTCCCTTGCAGGGAAGGTCAGATGGATCATCTCGGCGCTCGGGCAGCAGTCTGTCAGCACATTGGTCGAACTGGCCTCAACCCTTGTAGGATAGCCGAGCTTCAGTCCCTTGAACGGAACGTGCATGATGTGGCATGCCATGTCTCCCATGGCTCCGGTACCGAAGTCCCACCAGCCGCGGAAGTTCCACGGAGTGTAGATTGAATTGTACCCGCGCATAGGTGCTGGTCCTATGAAAGCGTCCCAGTTGAGTGTTGAAGGGACCGGCTCAACCTTGGCAGGCTTCTCCAGACCCTGCGGCCAGATAGGGCGGTCCGTGAAGCAGTCAACTCTTCTGACCTCGCCGATCTCTCCGTTCCAGAGCCATTCGATGGCCTTTCTTGTGCCGGCGCTGGAAGCTCCCTGATTACCCATCTGGGTGGCCACGCGATACTTTGCGGCGAGTTTTGTAAGAAGCCTTGCCTCATAGACGGTGAGGGTCAGAGGTTTCTCGACATAGACGTGTTTGCCTGCCGCCATCGCCTGGGCGGCGATGATGGCGTGGGTGTGGTCGGCGGTGGCGACCATCACGGCGTCAGCCTTGTCAAGCATCTCGTCGAACATCACGCGGTAGTCGTTGTACTTCTTGGCCTGCGGGTACTTGTTGAACACATGGTCGGCGTACTTCCAGTCCACGTCGCAGAGTCCGATGATGTTCTCGGTCTCCATCTCGGCGAGGTCGGCGGCCCCGCGGCCTCCGATGCCGACTCCGAGGATGTTAAGCTTGTCGCTCGGGGCGACCTTCTTTTTCTTCTCTTTCTTCGGGGTCTTCTCTCCGGCGATGATGATGTTCGGTGCCACCGCAATTCCTGCGGCTACGGCTGTTCCTGTCTTCAGGAATGAACGCCTCGACATTTCTTTGCTCATTTCAGTTTGTGTTTTTATGTGTTATACAATTAAGTCCGAATCATTTTTCAAAATCTCTCAAATTTAGGCATAAATTGCATGAAAAGCAAGGTGTGCGGCCGTTTTTTTGAATAAAAAAAAGCGGGTGACCGATCAGTCACCCGCACATTTCCCCATAAATCAGGCACATTGCCGGATAAGCGCTACAACTCTTCGAATCTCACGTCGTCGAACTGCTTGTCGGACGAATCCTCCTCCTTGTCCTCGCGAGGCTGCTCATAGGTGTGCTCCGGTACGTCAGGCAGAAGATTCTCCTTCATGTAGGCCAACGCCTCCGAAAGGCCTTCCTGAAACTTCTCGAAATCCTCCTTGTACAGGAATATCTTGTGCTTGTCGAACGAGAAACTGCCGTCCTGCTCCTGTCTGCGCTTGCTTTCAGTGATGGTCAGGTAGTAGTCGTTGTTGCCCTTCGTGCTCTTGACATCAAAGAAATAAGTCCTTTTCCCGGCTCTTACCGGCCTGGAGTAAACGTCCTCTGAATTGCGGTCAGCGTAGTTCGGCCGCTCGTAATCATCTTTGTACATCTTGCGCTGAATGTTTTGTTATCCGCACAAATTTAAGAAAAATCTGAAATTGTGTGTTATCTTTGCATAAAATTTTGATTGGAATTATGCTCAACAGACGAATTCTGCGGATAAAGGCTTTCAAGGTTATCTACAGCTACGCTGAGAATCCGACTATGACTCTTCCCGAGGCCGAATCGCTTCTGGAAGAGTCATGCGAGGCCACAAGATCGCTGTATCTCTTTATGCTTGACATCATTCCGTACCTTGCGGCGGAGGCGCGGACCAGAATAGAAAATGCCAGGAACAAGTTCAACCCGACCGAGGAGGAGAGAAACCCGAACATGAAGTTCGCGCTCAACGGACTGGCTGCGGCCATTGGCGGGGATCCCGACTTCCGGAAGATCATCTCCCGCCGCAAGCTTTCCTGGGAGCCTTACGACGCATTGGTCAGAAGTGTTTATGACTCAATCCTATCAAAGGAGTATTTCAAGGAATATATGACTTCTCCGGAGACATCCGTGGAGGAGGACGCCAAACTGTTCATAAGGATCTTCGAGGAGGAGTTCGTGGACAACGTGGAACTGGAAAAGATTCTTGAGGACATGTCGATCCTCTGGTGTGACGACCTGGCATATTCATTGACTGTCTGCTGCGACACCCTTAAGGCGCTTGCGAAGGGGTACCGTTGGTCCTTGCCTCCGCTCTATCGTAGTGAGATGCTTCAAGGCGGTAAGGCGGTGGAGAGTGACAAGTCTTTCATCTATAAGCTTCTGCGTACCGCATATTCCTGCTACGGAAAGTATTCTCCGCTTGTGGCGGACAGTGCCTCCAAATGGGAGAAGGACCGCCTTTTCACCACTGACATGGTGCTGATCGTGATGGGACTCTCCGAAGCGAAGGCTTTTCCCGCGATGCCGCTCCGCGTGACCATAAATGAATATGTCGAGATCTCCAAATTCTACAGCACTCCGAAAAGCCGCTCGTTCGTCAACGGGCTTCTGGACCGTCTCGCCAAAAGGCAGATTGAGGAGGGGGATATAGTGAAGACCGAAAAAATTGCTTAAATTTGTGACTATATAATTTTTTAATTTTTAGAAATGAATATTCTTGCTTTCACATTGCTGCAGACAGCTCCGGCAGGACAGGCTCCGGCCGGAGGCGGCAGTATGTTCTGGGTCATGATCATTGCCATGTTCGTGATCATGTGGCTTTTCATGATCCGTCCGCAGCGCAAGCAGCAGAAGGAACTTGAGAAGTTCCGCAACGGCCTCAAGAGAGGCGACAAGGTTGTCACCGCCGGCGGCATCTACGGCACAGTGGATGAGATCAAGGACAGGACTGTCCTCATAAAGGTTGACGGAGAGGTGAAGCTCAGGGTTGACAAGAACTCCCTCGTCAGGGATTTCACCCAGGACGCTCCGCAGCAGTAAGGAACCGAACTTCTGGCTGTACGATGTGGAAGGAACGTCTGCATAGGCTGCTGGGAAGATTGCATCTGGACGGGAGGGACATTTCAGTTTTTCTGATGTCTCTCTTGCTTGCGTTCAGCATCTGGCTGATCCACAATCTTTCCCTGAACTATTCCGACACGATGAGCGTGCCGGTGGTGGCTCAGTGCAACATCGAAGGGCATTCCGACATATCTTCCAATTCCAGCATGATCGCGGCCAGATGCAGGACATCCGGTTTCTCTTTGCTCAGACATCGCCACCAGACCAAAAGAAAGGCCTTGACCATCCGTTTTGACAGCAAGGACCTGCATCACAAGGACGGTGAGCTGTTCTACATAACGGCCGCAGAACTCGGCAACTACGTCACGGAGATCTTCGGTGACGGGGTTCGTCTTGAGTCGTTCCTTTCAGAGACCGTGCAGTTCCGCTTCCCGTTCGAGAACAACAAGAAGGTGCCTGTCCAGGCCGTCCAGGTGCTGAGCTTCAAGCCTCAGTACATGGCGATGGGACAGATACGCCTCCAGCCGGATTCGGTCACGATCTACGGGGAACCTTTTCATCTGGAACACATCGACAGGGTCTTCACCCGCACTATCGACCTTCTGAACCTCAAGTCCAGCGCCCACGGGGTCGTCAGGCTTGAGCCGGTTTCGGGAGTGAGGATGTCTGTGTCCGAGGTCAACTATTCCCTTGATGTGACCCGTTATGTCGAGATCAGTTCGGAGGTCAGCATCGGAGTGAGGAACGTTCCGGCCGGGAAGAAGCTCTCGGTCTATCCCTCAACCGCAACGGTCGTGTTCAAGTGCGCTTTTCCGCTGTCGCAGGATCCGACGGATGACGTGCAGTTCTATGTTGACTATTCCGATTTCAGGAACTCCAGGGGAGGAAAGTGCATAGCCCATGCCTCCAGGATTCCGGAAAGCGTTATTGAATGCACTGTGACTCCTGAGGTTTTTGATTGTGTGGAGGAGGGAAGGCAATGAAGACGGTTGCTGTCACCGGAGGCATCGGAAGCGGCAAGTCAGCCGTCTGTACCCTGCTTTCGGAGCGGGGAATCCCGGTCTATGACTCGGATTCGGCGGCCAAACGGCTTTATTCCAATGATGATTCGCTTCTGGATGCCGTCGAGGAGGCTTTCGGCTGTGGTTTGAGGTTGCCTGACGGAACCTTTGACCGTGCCAGACTGGCTTCAATCGTGTTCTCCGCCCCTGAAAGGCTCCGGACATTGGAAGGGATTGTCCATCCTGCGGTCCTAATGGATTTCAAGAGATGGAATGCCATGCAGAGCGCGCGGTTCGAGGGACGGGGAGGTTCCGACACTTTTTTCGGAAAGGAGCCGTTCTGCGTTCTGGAGTCGGCCATCATTCTGGACAAGCCGGAATTCCTGTCAGCCGTCTCAAAGGTCGTGATGGTGGACGCCCCTCTTGCGTTGAGGCTGGAAAGAGCCTGCCGCCGGGACGGAACGTCACAGGAAGAGATCATACAGAGAATCGCGGCGCAACGTTTCGACATCTCGAAAGTGGATGCGTTCATCCGAAACAACGGAACACCGGCCCGGTTGAAGACGGAGACGGAAAAAGTCTTCGGCGGGCTCAAATTTTGATAGAGTGATTATCTTAGCAATTTTTATCTGAATATGAAAACGGATCTTTCAAAAATTCTTTCAATCTCAGGCCAGCATGGCCTGTTCGCGTACCTGGCCCAGGCGCGTAACGGTGTCATCATCGAGGCTCTTTCCGACAAGAGACGGACTGTGGCCGATGCCAAGAGCCGCATCACGACATTGGCGGACATTTCAATCTATACCGACGAAGGTGAGATCAAACTTCAGGAAGTCTTCCTGAAGATGCATGAAGTTCTCGGTGACGCTGACGCTCCATCTCCAAAAGCCTCGGCCGAGGAGTTGAAGGCTCTTTTCGCCAAGGCGGTTCCTGATTACGATGCGGACCGTTTCTATGTGTCACACATGAAGAAGGTTGTGGACTGGTATGGCGACATCAGGAAATACGCTTCCTTTGATTTCGTCAATCCTGAGGAAGAGGCTTCGCAGGAAGACTCCACAGCTGGGGAAACGAAGGAAGAGGATAAGGCAAACGAATAGTGAAATCACTGCAAGTCATAACTTTAGGTTGTTCCAAGAACACTGTTGACACCGAACATCTCCTCTCTCAGGTCAAAGACACATGGCGGATTGTTCCCGAGAATGAGATCTGTCCTGTTGACGTGCTTCTTGTCAACACCTGCGGATTCATCGGCGATGCGAAGGAAGAGTCCGTCCGTACCATCCTTTCCGCCGCCGCCCGCAAAAAATCCGGAGAGGTCGGCCGGTTGATGGTTTTCGGCTGTCTTTCCCAAAGGTACATGTCCCAGATGCCGGACTTGATTCCGGAAGTCGATTTCTGGTTCGGGGCAAGGGATCTGGAGCCGGTCGTAAAGGCGCTCGGCTGTGTTCCGGACAAGACTCCGGAGAGATTCAGAACGGACAACCGCGCCTACGCCTATCTGAAGATTTCGGAAGGCTGTGACCGCAGATGTTCCTATTGCGCGATCCCGTTCATCAGGGGGGCGCACAGGTCCGTGCCGATGGAGAGTCTTGTGGCTGAGGCTGCGTCCCTTGCCGGGGACGGGGTCAAGGAACTGATTCTGATCGCACAGGACACGACCTATTACGGACTTGACCTTTACGGACGCCGCGCTCTGGCGGAGCTTCTCCGCCGGCTGTCGGAGGTGGAGGGAATAGAATGGATAAGGATTCATTACTCCTATCCTGCTGATTTCCCGGAGGACGTGCTGGAGGAGATGGCTGGCAACCCGAAGGTCTGCAAGTATCTGGACATACCTCTGCAGCACATCGCCGACAAGGTTCTGGACAAGATGCACCGTCATGTTGACGGTGAGTGGACGAGGACTTTGGTGCGGAAACTGAGGGAACGGGTTCCTGGCGTGGCCCTCAGGACCACCATGATTGTCGGACATCCCGGGGAAGGAAAGAAAGAGTTCGCCGAGCTTCTGGACTTTGTCCGGGAGGCGAGGTTCGAGCGGCTGGGCGCGTTCAGATACTCGGAGGAGGAAGGCACTTTCGGAGCGGAGAACTATCGTGATTCCGTCCCGAAGAGGGAGAAGGAGCGCAGACTGGAGGAGTTGATGCGGGTTCAGAGCGGCATTTCTCTGGCTTTCAACGAGTCCAGGGTCGGTGACATCGAGCGTGTCATCGTTGACGACTATGCGGACGGTGTGCTGGTCTGCAGGAGTCAGTACGAGAGTCCCGAGGTTGACGGGGAGATCATTGTCAAGTTCCCGGAACAGACGGGTGGCGGAGTGACCGCCGGGGAACTGTGCGGCAGGTTCATTGACGTGAGGATCACCGGTGCGGATGAGTACGATCTCATCGCGGAGCCGGTATAATATTCAAAGATTATGAGAAAAGCTTCATTGATGCTTGCCTTGGCGCTTATGGCGCTGGCATCCTGTGCCCCGCAGGCCTTTGTGGTCAGTCCCGAGATGCGCGGGCCTTCCAAATCCGGACTCAATCTTGCGGGCAAGTCAATCGCGGTTGTCTGGCTCGAAGACGGGAATCCCCGTGCCGGGGCGTTCAACGCTTCCGCGGCCGGAGGATTCGCCGCGCGTCTGGAGGAGGATTATTTCGGCGGTGAGCAGGAGATCGGGCTGTTCACGGCACGAGGCGGAGACGGCGCGGATTACGCCTCGAAGGATTCCCTTGTCAGTCTTGTGATGGAGACGGGCAGGGATGTGGTGTTCGTGATTGATGTTCCGGAGCTTGGGATTCCGGCCGTGAAGTCTCCTGTCAGAAACACAGGAAAGAATGTGTCGGCCGATTCGGCATATGTCTCGGTGGCGTCGGTTCCGTTCACGACAAAGATTTTCGTCTATGATTCGATGAACAAGGAGGACAGGGTCTTCGGCTTTGCCGGAGGCCGCAGTTTCAGAGCCGATGTCTATAGCGACGGGAATAAATCGGACGAGGACATCATCAAGGAAGTTTGGGACAACATCGCTCCGGGTGCGGAGAATGCCGGCTGTTTGGCCGCCTCGTCGTTCCTGTCGACTTGGAAGCAGGATGACTTTTACGTAATCTACTATGACGGCGCCGAGGATGCCTGGGACAAGGGTGCCGAATATGCCTATTCCTACAATTGGAAAGAGGCTATCAGTCAATGGACCACACTTTTGAAGTGCCGGAATGAGGAGAAGAAGGCGTGTGCCGCCTACAACATCGCGCTTGGATGTTTCATGTGCGGACAACCAGCCTTGGCGCTGGAATGGCTGGACCGTTCGGACAGCTACACGCCGGTGAGCCTGTCAACGTCTTTGAGGAAAAAGATTCATCAATATACAGGGCAATAGGCCATTATCCGATGAATGAATATGATGTCATAATCATCGGTGGCGGCATGACAGGAGCCGGAACGGCCCGGGACTGCGCCTTGAGAGGGCTGCGGGTCCTGCTCATCGAGCGCTTCGACATCGCCACAGGAGCGACGGGAAGGAACCACGGCCTGCTCCACAGCGGCGCGCGTTACGCCGTGACCGATCGGGAATCCGCCGCTGAATGCATCAGGGAGAACATGATTCTCAAGAGGATCGCGCGGCATTGCGTGGACGACACTTCCGGACTCTTCATCACCTTGCCCGAGGATGACCTGGCCTATCAGGACACTTTCCTCAAGGCCTGCCTTTCTGCCGGCATCAGCGCGGAGGTGATTGATCCGGAGGAGGCCAAAAGAATGGAGCCGTCTGTGAATCCGAGTCTTATCGGAGCCGTGAAGGTGCCGGACGGATCTGTTGATCCGTTCCGTCTTTGCGCTTCGAACGTGTTTGACGCGAAGATCCACGGCGCTAAAGTCCTGGTGTACTCGGAAGTCATCGAATTCATCAAGGAACAGGACGCGGTCAAAGGAGTCAGGGTCCTGGATCGCCACACCGGGATGGTGACCGACTACCATGCACCCGTGACGGTGAACGCAGGCGGGATCTGGGGACATCACATCGCCCGGATGGCCGGGGCTGACATCAGCATGTTTCCGGCCAAGGGTGCGTTGCTTATCTTCGCGCACAGGGTGAACAGTGTGGTGATCAACCGTTGCCGCAAGCCGGCAAACGCCGACATACTTGTTCCCGGAGACACGGTCTGCGTCATCGGGACCACCTCCACAAGAGTTCCTTACGAGGAGTGCGACCACCTGCGTGTCACTCCGGACGAAGTGGATCTGCTTTTGACCGAGGGGGCGAAACTGGCCCCTTGTCTGGCCCAGACCAGAGTTCTCAGGGCTTACGCCGGAGTCCGTCCTTTGGTGTCCGCGGACAATGATCCAAGCGGACGTAACATCAGCCGCGGCATCGTCTGCCTGGATCACGAGATCCGTGACGGAATCAAGGGATTCATCAGCATCACCGGCGGTAAACTGATGACATACAGGCTTATGGCAGAGATGGCAGCCGATGCGGTCTGCAAGAAACTCGGCAGGGATGTCAAGTGCGTGACTGCGGAGACCCCGCTCCCGGGTTCCGAGCCGGGAGGAATCGAGGAGATCTCCAGAAAGATCTGGGAGGTCCCCACGATGGTGCAGAAGGCTTCGGTCGGACGTTTCGGAACCCAGGCCGCCAAGCTGGATTTCGACGGTGACGTGAATGGGAGTCTGGTCTGCGAATGCGAGGAAGTCTCCGTGTCCGAGGTGGATTCTGCCATCGAAAACCTTGAAGTCAACAACCTGGTTGACCTGAGGCGGCGTACACGATTCGGCATGGGAACCTGTCAGGGTGAACTTTGCGCGTGCAGGGCCGCCGGACGTCTCGCCAAGGCCAGGAAATGTACGGCAAAAGCCCGTGCCGACCTGAAGGACTTCATGAACGAGAGATGGAAGGGCATGTGTCCCGTCGCATGGGGGGAGACACTCAGGGAGAGCGCCTACACCCAGTGGGTATATTCAGAGGTAATGGGACTTGGCGAGGAGGTATAAGGTATTATGAAATTTGACGTTGTGCTCATAGGTGGCGGCCTTTCCTCGCTGGTCTGCGGGATCAGATTGCAGAAAGCCGGTAAGAAATGCCTGATGGTGTCCGCGGGACAGAATGCGCTCCACTTTTCATCCGGTGCTTTCGGTCTGCTTGGAAAACTTCCTGACGGGACGGATGTTGACGATCCGCTCCCGGCGATGGAGGCACTTCCTCCCGAACATCCATATTCAAAGATAGGGAAGCGGAGGATTTATGAATATGTCGCATCGGCTCCCGGATTTTTCTCTGAATGCGGTGTCGCTCTTCATCCGGCCACTTCGATGAACTCGGTTGCCGGGCCAGGCACAGCCTCAGTCTCTTCGGCCGCCGAGCTTGTCGAAGCGGCCTCATCTCTCCGCAACGGCTACCGCATCACCGCTCTCGGCACCCTGAAGCCCGCCTGGCTCGCGATGGATGAAGTGACTCTTCTTGCGTCAAAGAATGAAAGGATAGGGGAGAAAGCCCTGATCGTGAACTTTTCCGGCTTTCTGGATTTCAACACCCGTTTCATAGCCGAGGGGTTGGGGAAAAGAGGCACGGCCTGCCGCATCGGGTCCGTGAAGTTGGACGAGGTCGAGAATCTCCGCAGGAATCCGTCCGAGATGAGGTCTGTCAACATCGCCCGTGTCATGAACCATGAGGCCAGTTGGAAACAGTTCGCCCATAAGGTCCAGGAATTACTTGACGGTGAGGATGTCGTCATTCTTCCGGAGGTCTTTGGCTTTGAGAATCCGGTCATCATGCGGTGGATAAAGGAGATGATCCCTGCCAAGGTGGTGTTCATAGGAACCACACCTCCTTCCGTGCCGGGAATCCGTACCCAGAGGATTCTCAAGAAGGCGTTCGAGGCTGCGGGAGGCATGTTCCTTGCGGGGGACGAGGCGCTGGATCCGGTCTTTGACGGAGATCGCGCGGCCAGCGTCCGTACCGCCAATCTCGGAGACCTGCGCATCGGGGCGGACTCATTTGTGCTTGCAAGCGGCAATCTGTTCGGAAAGGGGCTGGTCGCCTCGCCGGATGCCGTGAGGGAGCCTGTCTTCGGTCTTGATGTCGATTGTCCGGCCGAAAGGAAGGACTGGTACGATGAGGATTTCTTCGCCTGTCAGAACTACACCGGTTTCGGTGTGAGGGCCGACAAGGATTTTCATCCGTTACGTGGCGGGGAAGCGGTCCCTAATCTCTATGTGATCGGTTCCGAGACAGGAGGCTGCAATCCTCTTGCGGAGGGCAGCGGAGCGGGTGTTGCGATCATGACGGCGTTCAGCGCGGCGGACAGCATTATCGGAAAACAGGTGCCGGAGTTCATTTGACATTGAAAGGAATATGCAGGAGAAGAACATAAGTTTCAATAATTTCGAACAGTGCATCAAATGTACGATATGTACGGCTTACTGTCCGGTTGTGGCCGTCAATCCGTTGTTTCCTGGTCCCAAG
>CAVIGZ010000062.1:0-11513 GCA_963642565.1 Bacteroidaceae bacterium
TAGCTCGTCGGGCTCATAACCCGGAGGCCAGAGGTTCGAGTCCTCTCCCCGCTACCATCACGGACACTGAGCAATCAGCGTCCGTTTCTTTTATCCCCTCACCCCTTGCGGAATCCGGATCAAGTGCAAAAAAAAGTCTATTCGCCGCCTGCTATGGTGAAACCGACGGAGAGCGAGTTCCCGGACTCATCGACGGCGGTTACGGTGTGTCGGCCGGTTTGCGGAATGAGTGTCATCTGGTGGATCATCCGTGTCTGACCGACATATTCATTGTCAAGATGCCAGTAAATCGTGGTTGAGGGATTCCGGTGCGCCAGATTGAATGTGACTCCCCGGATTGTTCCGTCAAGCTGGCGCGGGATGTAGATCACGGCTCCGTGCTCGGGGTAGATGAATTCCATTGCGGCCTCTGTGGCATTCCTCTCTTTTCCGATGATGAGCGAATATTCCGGATGGTGCTGCCGGTAGTACCACTCCATTGACGGAGGAAGGACGAACACCACCTCCCCGCCTATGGTCCTGTGGTAGGGGCATGGCGCGCTTCTGACGGATTTGCGCGGGAGCGGCAGGGTGTCGATGCGCTCACAGTCAGGCCCTTTCAGGTGGCCTGATTCTTTGCATACCTCGGCAAGAACGTAATCTCCGAACACGGGTTCCTTGAACCAGCCGTTCCTTGAATATTCACGGTCATATTCCTTGGACGGGAGCATGTTGAACACATCGAACATCACCGGCCCGGCGGTTCTGGCGCCTGTCAGCCCCGGCACTCCCTGGCCTTGCGCGTTGCCGGCCCAGACTCCCACAGCGAAGTCGGGCGTGACTCCGACAGCCCACGCATCCCTGAAACCGTAGCTGGTACCCGTTTTCCAGGCCACCTTCTTTATCGAACCTACCAGTCTCCAGTCCATCTCGTCCGGCCGGTTGACCTCTTTCAGCGCGTCGAAGGTCCACCAAAGGGCGCTTTTGTCTGTCAGCGGGAATCCGTGAAGTCTGTCATTTTTGCCTGTGTGCGATGTGTCGGCGCTCTGGTAGGATGCGGACAGTCTGGCGTACATGGTGGTCACGTCTCCGAGTGTTCCCTCTGCCCCGCCGAGAATCAGTGAAAGCCCGTAGTGTGAGGCGCTTTTATCAAGCGTTGTCATGCCGCATCTCCTGAGCAGGTCCAGAAATTTCGGGACTCCGAAACGTCTCAACATGTGGACGGAGGGGACATTCAGGGAACGGGTCAAGGCCTCGGAGGCCGGAACTGCGCCGTCGAACCGCCGGTTGAAGTTCTGCGGAGAGAATCCGTTGATGTTGATAGGGACGTCCGGAAGCAAGGTTTTCGGGAGAATCTCCCCGTCCTGAAGCAGGGCGCAGTATAGTATAGGTTTAAGGATGCTTCCTGTGCTTCTGGGAGAGCGGATGATGTCCACTTCGCTTCCCGGACGTTTACGGTCCGGGTCTGCATTTCCGACGTAGGCAAGTGTCTCCTCTGTCCTCACATCCTTCACGATGATCGCAAGGTCACTTATCCCGGAGCCGGCCAGTTCTCCGCTCCATTGGTCGGCTATGGCCTGTACACGCCTTTGAAGATTTATGTCAACAGTGGTCCGGATCCGCTTCCCGGGGGATGTCTTCCAGTAGTATTCGGTGAGGTGGCTGGCTTCCTGCGGAAGGGCGACAGGCTTGAGCGGGAGCGGCTCGTCGCAGGCCAGGGCAAGATCGAGAGAATCAAGATGCCCTCGTTCGCGGAGCGTGTGCAGGAGCCGGTTCCTCTTGGCCAGAAGCTTGTCCCTGTTTTTTCCGGGGTGGATCTCCGCCGGGGCGTTCGGCAGCACGGCCAGTGTTGCGGCCTCTCCCCAGGAAAGTTCTTCCGGAGGCCTCCCGAAGTAACGCCACGAGGCCGCTTCCAGACCTACCACATTGCCGCCGAACGGAGCGTGCGCGGCGTACATCGCGAGAATCTTCTTTTTCCCGAGCCTCAATTCCAGACGTGTCGCGAGAATCGCTTCGATGATCTTCTGACGGACCGTCCTTTCTTTCCCTCTGGACATCCTGATCACCTGCATCGTGATGGTGCTGCCTCCGCTCGTCACCTTTCCCGCGCGCAGATTGCCGGCGGCGGCTCTCGCTATCGCCACGGGATTGACTCCGGGATGGAATGCGAACCATCTGTCCTCGAACTCGATGAGGGCTGTCCGGAACTTCTGGGGGACAGTGTCCGAAGGGGGGAACCTCCATTGTCCGTCACTTGCTATCCTTGCGCCAAGAAGCTCACCGTTCCGGTCTGTCACCACCGTGGAATAGCTTGTGCCTTTGAATATGTTCTTGGGAAGGCACAGCCAATATGCGATCAAGAGGACGGCTATGATGCCGCCCGTTATCCTTGAAAGCGTTTTCCTGCGCATGACCTATTCCGACACTTTCGCTTTGCCTGAGGCGGTGTTTGCCGCTATGTGCGGGTCGTACATCGCCTCGCACTTTATGGCGGGCAGGATGAACTCTCCCTGATAGGAAGCGTGCAACTTGATTCTGAACGTCTTGCTTGAGCCTTTCGGCAGGTCGAAGAACCATGACACACGGTCATCCCGGATGTCGCGGTAGCTGTAGGCGGCGGTGGAGGCCTCTCCTCCGGACAGCCTGTCATTGACAATCTCCCATCCGGAAGGAATCATTCCGGTCAGAGCCAGATTCGTGTAGTCCTTTGAACCGCTGGTGTTGCCGACGGTTATGGCCGCCGTGAAGTCGGTCCCCTGAGGGATGTCGTGCGGATTCAAGGTCCTGCCGCTTTCTGCCGAATAGCTGACCTTCAGAGTGAGGCCGTTGGATCTGGCCTCGACCCTGTCTCCAAATTCCGGTCTTACCGAGGTTATGAGAGTGGCGAAGATGGTTCCGTCCGTCGTGTTCGTGACTTTGATGTCGCCGTCCTGTGTGTTGACAGGTACACTGCTGACGGCTTTGGTGGTCTTGACCTTGGTGGTGCCTCCTTGGACCACTTCTGCCGAAAGGGAGCCTGTGCCTGCTTTCAGGGCAAGCCTTCTCATCGCGGTTGCCGCGAACGCCACTTCCTGAGTCATGTACCAACCTCCTGACATGGATTCGGCCACTTCCTGTGCAAGTTCCATAGCTTCCGGAACTGCGTCAATCAGCGTCAGCGTCTCAAGAGCGATCGCCTTGTCCCTTGCAGGGGAACCGAAGGTCTCATCGCTCCCGCGTTGATCCTGGAAGCTGGTCTTCAGCCTTGAGATGATCTCTTCAGACACGCTTTTCTTTCCGGACAGGGCATAGGTTGACGCAAGCATCCAACCGGCCTGATTCGATAGAGACTCGCTTTCCTTCAGCCTGTTCATGGCACCGCTTTCAGCCTCGTCGTTCAAGGCCAATGTGTAGAGTCTGTAGGCCTGGTTCAGGTCTCCCTGACCGGCGTTGTCGGAATTGCGGTAGTCCAGGACGCTTCTCTTCTGGAATCTTGACCAGCTGGCCATCACGCCCTTGCTGACATTGAATCCGTTTCGTGCCGCTGTGATCATGAACTGACCTGCCAGTGAGCTGACCCACCCGTCGGCGTCGGCGGAACCCGGCCAATAGGTGAAGCCTCCATTGCCGAGCTGTCTCTGGTAGAGTTGCTGGAGCAGGTCCGGGATCATAGAGTCGATCTCCTTCTGCTTGTCTTGAGGAAGCATGTTCCTTATCGCCAGCAAGGCGATTCCCTTTGAGGAGATCTGTTCCGTGCAATTGTAGCTGTAATTCTTAAGGAATGTGAATATCCCTCCGCAGTCAATGGACGGGAATCCTGTAAGCTCCAAGGTGGCCCACTGGCCATCATCGGCGGTGAAAGGCGTGAAAACGAGATGCTTTGACGCGCCCTTGCCGATCGCGGCCCGGCTGACGGAGATGACAGGAGCCCCTGATGTGCGGATCTGAAGAGAGATCCTGTCTTCCGCTTTCCGCCCGCCGCCGGTGGCCGAGACGTAAACAGTCCCTGTCCCGTTGCCTGTGGCCTCAAGACTGAAATTGACCACCTTGTCCCCAGGCTTGGCGAACTTGACACCAGCCTTGGATTCCCCGATCAGTCTGAGCGGGCCGGAGACTTTCACGCTGACATCGGCTTCCCTCACCCCGTCCTCAAGAGCGAACACGTTGACCGGCATGGTTACTTTCTCGCCTGTCCCGAGGACTCTTGGAAGCGACGGCAGCACCATGAGCGGTGACCTTACAGGGACTGTCTTCTCGGCGTTGCCGTAGGCTCCGTCCCTGGCGGCAACAAGCATCACCCTCACGCTGCCAACGTACATAGGAAGCTTGAGCTTGTGCGTGGCGGAACCGCTCTGAAGCGTGAACGGGCCAATGAACCTGACCACCGGGTTGAACCGGTTGTCCTTCTTGGCTCCGACGATCAGGCTTTCATCACCTCCTATGCTGAACATAGGGGAGAACCTGCCGCTGTAGGCTCCGATGACATCGTCGTAGAGATCCCATGTGCTGACACCGAGCGCCTCTCTGGCGTACATCGAGTTCCATGGATCCGGAGTCTTGAATGCGGTGAGGTCAAGAAGCCCTTCGTCAACCACGGCGAGAGTGTAGGTCATCGGTCTGCCGTTCTTTTCCTTGACCTTTATCGTGAACCCTTCCTCGGGACGAAGCACATCCGGCATGCTGATGACAGGCTCCAGATGTGAGTCCTTGTTGTCAACAAGAATCGGCCGCACTCCGTAGAGCCTGATAGGCAGATCGTTGCCTGATTTCTCATAAGGCTGGACAAGCGTCACATGAATGTAGAAATCAGGCGCCATCTCCGGTGTCACCTTGAATGAATATGCCACATCACCTTCCTCGGAAGTCTTCACCCATGCTCTGGAGATGACCTTTCGGGAGTTCTCAAGGGAAACGAGGGCATGCCCCTTGGACGCGGCCGGAATATAGACGGTCACCGTCTCGCCGACATTGTAGGAATCCTTGTCGGTTGAGAATGACAGCATTGTGAGAGCGTCAGGATCGGTCTTTGAGGATCGCCCCCTATAAGCCGGCCAGTCCACATAGACGATGCCTCCTGAGACATGTCCGCTTTCAGTGTCGGTGACAAGTACAAGATAGCGTCCCCAGTCCGGGTAGTCCACCCTGAACGGGATGGAGATGTCGGAGTGTCCGGATTTAAGTGTGCCGGAGGCTATGATGTCGGCTGACGGGCTGTTGACATAGGAGTCCAGACTTTCATCCATGGTTTCCCACCACCAGCACCATTCCATCTTGTAGATGGAATATTCCAGATTGTGTCCGGCAACCCTTGAGCCGTTCCTGTCAACGACGGTGACACCGATGCTGTAGTCGTTGTCAGTCTCCAGATACGGACTGTCTCCAACTTTTGGGATCCTGACACCGACATAGGATGAATACGGTGAATATGTCATCGTCCTTGCGTTGAAGCTGACATCACCGCCCTGTTCCTCGACAGTGGCGACAATGTCGGCCCTCAATAGTCCAGGCGCACCTGAAGCGGCAGGCATGGAGACAGTCACCCTGGCCTGTCCGTTTGAGTCAAGCCGTGTGTCAATGAGTTTGTGTTCACTCGACGAGAAGTCGGACAGCGGACTTGAGAACGAGTAACCCTCAAAACCCTTGAATGTCGAAGGCCCTTTTCTGAGGGTCATGCCGACCTTGGCGGACAGTCCCGCCGCCGGTGGTCCCGTGAGCCAGTTTGAGGAAAGGACGACTGGAACCGTCTTGCCTCCCTCCAACACATCCGCTCCAAAATCAAGGTTGATTTTCAGTCTGTTGGGCTTGACGCTCTCTATTCTCAGCGCCTTGTGGAATGAGGCTCCTCCGATTTTGAGATAGGCGTTCCAGATCCCTGTCGGATCATCCGTCTTTGTGGGGATGGCGAACGTGTGGAAACCGTTCTTTCCGTCGCTGTTGATCTGTTTCGTGTAGAACTGACCTTCCGGCGTGTAGAGTTCCAACACGGTCGGATGGCTGTCAGGGATTTTGTTCTCCTTGTCCTCCAGAATCATTGTGACATGAAGTGTGTCCCCCGGTCTCCAGACCCCTCTCTCTCCGTAGATGAAGGCCTTGAGTCCTTTCTCAAGCGCTTTTCCTCCGACATCGAACCGGCTCAGGGACTTCTGGTTCCCTTCCGTCACCTTCAGGTAACTTGTCGATCCTCCCCTCTTCGCCACAACCACGAAAGGCTTTCCTGAAAGCGCGATCTCTGCCATTCCGTCAGTCCCGGTCTTGGCGTAGCCGATCTCCCTGAGCTGGTAGCTATAGACGTAGAGTTCGGCGTTGAAAACCGGATCGCTTGAGATAATGTCGCTGACACTTACCCAGATACGGTCTCCGCCGGAATATTTGGCTATCACACCAAGATTGGAAGTGAGAAGATTGATCGCGGGAAATCTGCTGATTTCCATGTAGTATGTAGGCTTGAGAGGATTGTCCCGGTCTTCCCAGTTGTACACGTCCCAGTCGTAAAATCTATCATCGTAATAGTATGGTATAGGATTGTCCCAGGATGCGTTGTCCTCCTCCGTTATGCCTTCGTCCAGGATGTTCACCATCTTGTCGGACGGAGTCCCGCCCTTGAACGAATCGTTCTTGCCATAGACTGAATATTCCTGTTTGAAGGAGATGCGTATGCGGTAGATCGCTCCCGGTTCCTGTCTGAACAGGCCTGAAAGATCCACCGAATAGTCCTGCCATTTGTGCAGATTTTTCGACGGGTCGGAGTCCAGACGCAGACAACGCTTGTAGACAAGACGTCCACACCTGCGAAGCGAGAACTCGCCGGAAAGATCGTTCTCCTGCAGGAACATCAGCACATTCTCCTCGTAGATCTGTATCACCTGAATGTCCACGGCGTTGAGGTTCACCGCCTTGAACGGGAGGACAAGTTCCTTTGAGTCGGGCAGGACAGTTCCGGAGAGGGGAATCTCGACGGCCGGTTTGAGTTCCGTGGCGGAGAATTTCTTTGAATATTCCTGCCCCAGTCTTGTTCCGTCATGGCTCTTGACGGCTTCGGAAATCCTTAATGTGACGGGGCCTCCGGACGGATTCTCATAGAACACTCTCACATGGGAGTTCTCCGCCTGGATGTAGTGGCGTCCGGCACCTTCCATCGTGAAAAGTCCGGAATTGTCATCCACGTCTGCGAGCGCTTCGGTGAAGTAAACGTCGATGTAAGGGTCATCGGCTTCGACCATCTCCGCGCCGAGTACCCTGAAACCACCGGTCGCCGGGATGGTTATCTCCAGTCTGGAGTCTGTCACGAATCCGGTGTCAACCGGCTTCAGGCTGACTCTTAGCTTCCTGTCTTTTGTGTCTCTGGGCAGATTGATGATCTCGAAGTGGAAATTCCTCGGATCGGTGCCGGCTGTCATGCTGACCTCCGCTCCGCGTTCAGGGTAGTCATATTCAAGCATCTCCCGGACTTTCTCAAGAGGCAGTTCTTCCGTCAGTGAGATTGTCCCCTCGATGCTTGCCTTGTCGGGAGACGCTCCCGTTATGATGATTTCGTCCAATGAGAGTACGGCCTCCTTGATCGCCACCAGAAACCTGAAAGAGAACCTTTTGAGCTGTCTGCTCCCCACTTTCTGGATCTTGTCCAGCCTCAGTCTGCCGGTGTAGGCCTGTCCTGATTTCAGCGCCCCGGTTTCCGGGATGAACTCTATCGTGTTGGCGGACAGCCATCTGGCCGTACCTTTCACCGATGGGGTGAAGGAAAGTATTCCGTCTTTCAAATCTGCGCCCGGAGTGGCTTCCGCGATGTCCGAGGCCAGTTCCACGCGTATCGTGGACTTGTCCGAGATTATCCCTCCCGTGTATGCCTTGATGAAGGTCGCGAATTCGGTACTCTGCCCCTTGCTCCTGCCGAAACGGCTGCATGAGGAATATGTTACGGTCAGCAGGATCACTGACAGGATGGCTATGCAGGTTTTTGCTGTCTTTCTCATTTCTATACCTTATATATTATAAAAGCATTCTTAACCCTCAAATTTAGGAATTCTTTTCGTATAATCAATCATGAATATGCCCGCGCGTGACAAAATGTCAGCCAGGGACGGATGGCACATCCTTTGATTTTATTCCGGAGTCTCCGGAGTGAGCCGGAGCGAAGATTTAAAAACATTAAAAAATTTATATTATGATCAGACCATTGGCAGACAGAGTCTTGGTTGAACCTAAGGAGGCCGAGACAAAGACAGCTTCAGGTATTTATATTCCTGACACAGCGAAAGAGAAACCTCAGGAAGGCAAGGTGATCGCCGCAGGTCCCGGTAAAAAGGACGAACCTATGGAGGTCAAGGTAGGTGACAATGTCATCTATGGCAAGTACGCCGGCACGGAGGTTACCGTGGAGGGTAAGAAGTATCTTATCGTCAAGCAGTCGGACATTCTGGCTATTCTTTAATTAATATAGGAGGAAATCATTATGGCAAAGGAAATAAAATTCGATGTTGATGTCCGCTCAAAGATGAAGGAAGGAGCGGATGCTCTTGCGGACGCTGTCAAGGTAACTCTTGGTCCGAAGGGACGCAATGTGGTTATCGACAAGAAATTCGGCGCGCCTCAGGTCACCAAGGACGGTGTGACCGTCGCAAAGGAGGTTGAACTCGCCGACAGGTACGCCAACATGGGTGCCCAGATGGTCAAGGAAGTCGCTTCCAAGACCAACGAGCAGGCCGGTGACGGTACGACAACCGCCACGGTTCTCGCCCAGGCCATCATTAATGTCGGACTGAAGAATGTCACGGCCGGGGCCAACCCGATGGATCTCAAGAGGGGTATTGACAAGGCGGTCGCCGCAGTTGTGGCCGAACTCAAGAAGAACAGCAAGAAGGTCGGTTCCGACTATTCCAAGATCGAGCAGGTCGGCACAATCTCCGCCAACAACGACGGAGCCATCGGCAAGCTCATCGCTGACGCCATGTCAAAGGTCAAGGGTGACGGTGTGATCACTGTCGAGGAGGCCAAAGGCACAGAGACGGAGGTCAAGGTTGTAGAGGGTATGCAGTTCGACAGGGGCTACATCTCTCCTTACTTCATGACCAACTCTGACAAGATGGAGGCTGTCCTGGACGATGCGTCTGTCCTCATCACTGACAAGAAGATCTCCACGATGAAGGATCTGCTTCCTATTCTTGAGCCTATCGCCCGTGAGGGAAGGTCCCTTCTGATCATCGCCGAGGATGTGGACGGCGAGGCTCTGACGACACTTGTCGTCAACAAGCTCCGCGGCACATTGAAGATCGCCGCCGTGAAGGCTCCTGGTTTCGGAGACCGCCGCAAGGAGATGCTTCAGGACATCGCGACCCTTACGGGTGCCATCGTAGTGTCCGAGGAAAGGGGCTTCACTCTTGAGAACACGACTCCTGACATGCTTGGTAAGGCTGAGAAGATCACCATCACCAAGGATAACACCACCATCGTAGGTGGAGCGGGTGAGAAGGATGCCATCGCCGACAGAGTGGCCCAGATCCGCAAGCAGATCGAGAACACCACTTCGGACTACGACAAGGAGAAACTTCAGGAAAGACTCGGCAAGCTCGCCGGTGGAGTCGCCGTGCTCTACGTCGGCGCCGGCTCCGAGATCGAGATGAAGGAGAAGAAGGACAGGGTTGAGGATGCCCTCAATGCCACCCGCGCCGCGGTTGAGGAAGGCTATCTTCCGGGAGGCGGAGTCTCCTACATCCGAGCCGCCGAGGCTCTCAAGAATCTCAAGGGTGAGAACGAGGACGAGACCACGGGTATTCACATCATTGCCCGCGCCATTGAGGAGCCTCTCCGCCAGATCGCCCAGAACGCCGGTGTTGACGGCAGCGTCATCATCCAGAAAATCCGCGAGAACAAGGGAGACTTCGGCTACAACGCACGCACGGATGAGTATGTGAACATGCTTGAGGCAGGTGTCATCGACCCTACCAAGGTGGCTCGTGTGGCTCTTGAGAACGCCGCGTCAGTCGCCGGAATGTTCCTTACCACTGAGTGCGGCATCGTTGACATTCCTGAGAAGGAGCCGGCCGCTCCTGCAATGCCGGCTGGCGGAATGATGTAATAACTTTACATTCTGAGATTTCATAACTGGAAACGGGCGCCATCATTGTATGGTTCCCGTTTTTTGTTTATCTTTGACTCGTGATAAAATTTTGCGCTAACGTTTTAGCACTGGATTTATAGCCATTGAATGAATATTCAATCTTAAAATAGCACTATTATGTTTATCGTAAACAGTTATGGTCTGGCAGTGTTTTTCTGCTTCATCATCATGCTTTGCTGGGGTTCTTGGGGAAACACCCAGAAACTTGCCGCCAAAAGTTGGCGGTATGAACTCTTCTATTGGGACTACGTGATCGGAATGGTCGTGTTCTCCCTTCTCCTCGCCCTTACTCTAGGATCATTCGGCCCGGAAGGCCGCCCGTTCTTCCAGGACATCGCGCAGGCTGACTCCGCCGCCATTCTCAGCATCATCATAGGTGGCGTGATATTCAATCTTTCGAACATCTGCCTCAGCGCGTCCACTTCCATTGCAGGGATGTCCGTCGCATTCCCTGTAGGCTGCGGTCTCGCCCTTGTCCTTGGTGTCATCAACAATCTCAGGGTCGAGGTGGCTCAAGGGGCGCTCAAGAGCAATCTGACACTTCTCGGAATAGGTGTGGCATTGGTTGTCGTCGCGGTCATTCTCAACGGAATCGCATCCGGCAAGAAAGCTGGCAACGCCGAAATCAGCAAGGCTGACCAGCGCAAGGGAATCATCCTTGCCGTCATTGCAGGCGTCGTTATGTCATTTTTCTCCTCATTTGTGATGAAGGCGATGGATCTCAAGGATTTTGCGAATATGGAGCCTGGCAAGGTCGGCCCTTACACGGCTATAGTCCTGTTCAGCCTTTCTGTCCTTGTGAGCCATTTTGTTTTCGGACCTATATTCATGAAATGGCCTTTCCAGGGGTCCTCTGTCAAGATGGGTGAGTATTTCAAGGGAAATGCCAAAACTCACCTTGTCGGAATGCTCGGAGGCTGCATCTGGTGCCTTGGTACAGCACTCAGTTATATCACCGCTGGCAAGGCAGGCGCTTCCGTGTCCTATGCGCTAGGCCAGGGCGCTCCTATGGTGGCTGCCATCTGGGGCGTTTTTGTCTGGAAGGAATTCAAGGGATCCGGCAAGACGGTTTACGGCTTTCTGGGGGCGATGTTCTGCTTCTTCCTCGTTGGCCTTGGATTGATCGTGGCGGCCGGTATGTAGGCTGTTTTGATCATATTCTGAAAAAATCGGTTTCCGGCTTATTTCCGGAACCGATTTTTTTTTGATTTCCGTAAGCACACGAAACTCGGGTGTTTACATCATTAAGGGCAGTCTTAACATCTGATTGTTGAAAACTATTGTCGAAAAAAAATATTCAAAAAGTTTGGCGGGAAAGAAAAAAGTGCTACCTTTGCACCCGCTTTCAAGGATAGGATGCAAGTTCGACTTGAAAACAATCAAACGAAGATCATTGAAAAGGCTGAAGGAAGTACAACAAGTACCGAGAACGAAAGAAGAG
>CAVIGZ010000063.1:0-11439 GCA_963642565.1 Bacteroidaceae bacterium
CAGGATCGGCGAAAGAGGACATTATCTTCTTGTAGCTCACGAGCTGTCCGAACTCAGGGTTGCATAAGAACCCGAATCCCTTGTCGGACACAGTCAGCAGGGCAATCACGATGATCAGCACCGATGTGGTCCAGTTCGGGATGATCTCGAAGACCCACATCAGGGCGGCGAAGACAAACAGGGCGATCACACGCTGCTGGACAACTGTCAGCGCGTCGATGCCGAAGAAAGAGGTAGGGACACACCACAAAAAGAGTGTGGCCAGAAGAACGATCGGCAGAAGCACACAGTACTTCACATTGAATTTCTTTTCAGCCATTTCAATATTGATTATCAGTTATTATTTCTGGAATTCAAACCTTATGTCGATAGGAATGTTCTCAAGACGGATGTTCACGAGATCAGCCTTGAAGTCCTCCGACTGGATGCAGTACATGTTCTCGAACTGCTCCGCGAACTCATAGTCCCCGGTCGCCTGGGTCTTGAGGGCGATGCCCGCAAACTCGGCCACAAGCGAGATGGTCTTTTCGTAGTCGATCGAATACTTGCCGCTGTCCCCGCGCCTGAAGGCTCCGTTGGTGTTGAGGTAGTTGAAGAGCATCACGTAAGCCCTTCCGAGCTGTGAGGTCTCTCCGAAACGCTCGGAGCGGATAAGGTTGGCCACAAAAGTGGTGATGGCGTCCTCCTTGGTAATGAGCGCAGGAATCTTGTGCTCGTCAATAAGCTTGCAGACAAAGTAAAGCCCGAGGGCATTGGCCTTCGCGTCCTCCCAGGTGAGAGCCTTGTTGCCGAGAGCGTCGTTGACGGTTCCCTTGCCGTTGACGGTCTCCTTCACGCCAAGCCCGTGGGAAATCTCCCGGAAGGCTATGTTCCAGTAAAAAGCCTCCTCATCAAGATGATCCTGCTGGTCCGGGTCAAGGACAACGATGCCTACCGGATTCACAAGCCTGTTGAACTTCTCCATCATCACATTGCGGAGAAGCGCGGTACGGGTACCGGCCTTGGCCTGCACGTCAGCGTCGTAAGGGAGGTTTAGGGCGATCAGCTTGATCCCCGCGTTGGCGTGGCCGGCGCAGTAGATGGCGTCGTAGGCGTAGATGTCCGACTTGTCCCCGGGAACAAAGGTCTTGTACTGATCCTCGCAAGGAATCCGCTTCTGAAGTTCCGGAAGCATCGAGGTGAACCGGTCAAGGACTTCCGTGCGCTTGAGATCCTTCAGGAGAACATACGCCTCGTAGGAAGTCTTCAAACCGTACAGACGGTCATCGTTGACCTCGTTGGGACCGATGATGAGATCCATCCTGCTGTCGTTCATCTGCAGCCAGGCGAGGTCGCTGTCATAGTAATAGTCAGTCTTCAGCGCGTCGATCTTCTTAAGAAGGTAATTGCGCACGCTTGGCTTGATGGTGATGTCAGCGGCGGCCTTGAGGTAGTTGCAGATCTTGTCGATGTTGTACTTGAACGCATCGTGGTACCACACGGAAACGAGTCCGCCGTCGGCGCCGCGCCGGATGAGCGAATATGGACTTGTCTTCACAGGATCCTCCAATGAGTCGAACTCTGCCGCCGTCATGTCGGCCGGATAGAAGTTTGCTCCAAGAGGAAGATCCCCGAAACCTCCAATGAATGTGGAGCCATCGAGACGGTCCCAGGGGCCGTAGTTGATTTTTGCATAATCCCTCAGATCGGCATCCTTCAGATTCCCGATCAAGGTCTTGTCTCCGAAATATTGCTTCCAGTAGATACTGTCAGCCTGGTCTGCGGCGAATTTGTAGAGGTTGAGGACTTCCTTACCGTTGTCGGTTATGCCGGAAAGGTCTGGCGACTCGATCTTCACGAGCGCATACGAATCGACCTTCTTCTGGACAGCGGTCTTCGGCTCCGTGTCACAGGAAGCCGCAAGAGCGATCAGCATTAATGCCAGAGCGGTTCTTTTCATTTCGAAAAAGTGTTATTTAATAATGTTAGATTCATCATAATCCCACAAATATAATGAATCTAAACGGAAAAAGCGCATCAACGAGACGTTGATGCGCCAATATTCGTAAGAAATCTTACTTTTTTAGATGATTCCCTGCTCAAGCATGGCCTGCGCGACCTTCATGAAGCCGGCGATGTTGGCGCCCTTCACGTAGTCAACGGTCCCGTCGGGACGGGTGCCGTACTTCACGCACTGCTCGTGGATGCTCTGCATGATCCAGTGAAGCTTGTCGTCAACCTCCTGGGCGGACCAGCTGAGGTGGGCGGCATTCTGGGTCATCTCAAGACCTGAGGTGGCTACTCCTCCGGCGTTCACGGCCTTGCCCGGGGCGAAGAGAACTCCGTTGTTCTGGAAGAAGTGGATGGCTCCAGGCTGGCAACCCATGTTGGAGACCTCGCAGCAGCACCAGCAGCCGTTGGCCTTCAGTTCCTTGGCGTCATCCTCGCCGAGCTCGTTCTGGAAAGCGCAAGGGAGAGCGATGTCGCAAGGAATGCTCCAGGCCTTCTTGCCGGCTGTGAACTTGACCTGTCCAGGGAACCTGGTGGCGAGATCCTCGACCATGTTCCTGTTGGAGGCGCGCATGTCAAGCATGTAGTCGTTCATCTCAGGAGTCATTCCATCAGGAATATGGCAGACTCCGTCAGGGCCGGAGATGGCCACAACCTTGGCTCCAAGCTGGGTGGCCTTCTTCACCGCGCCCCAGGCCACGTTGCCGAAACCGGAGATGCAGACCTTCTGACCGGCGATGTCCTTGCCGGCCTTGTGGAGAAGATGCTGGGTGAAATAGAGGGCTCCGAAACCGGTGGCTTCAGGGCGAAGGATGGAACCTCCCCACGTCGATCCCTTTCCGGTAAGGACTCCGGTGTGGTACTGACGCGCAAGCTTCTGGTACATTCCGTTCAGGAAACCGATCTCACGTCCGCCGACACCCACGTCACCCGCAGGAATGTCCTGGTCCGGGCCGATGCAGCGCCAGAGCTCAAGCATGAAGGCCTGGCAGAAACGCATGATCTCGGCGTTTGACTTGCCGACCGGGTCGAAATCGGAACCGCCCTTGGCTCCACCCATAGGAAGGGTCGTAAGGGCGTTCTTGAATGTCTGCTCGAATCCGAGGAACTTGAGCATGGAAGGGGTCACGGCCTTGTGGAAACGAAGTCCGCCCTTGTAAGGTCCGATGGCGCTGTTGAACTGCACACGGTAGCCGAGGTTTGTCCTGACTTCACCGTTGTCATCGATCCAGGTCACACGGAAGGTGAAGATCCTGTCAGGCTCGACAAGCCTCTCGACAATCTTGGCCTTCTCGAACTCAGGATGCTGGTTGTAAACCTCCTCGATTGACTCAAGAACCTCCTGCACAGCCTGAAGATACTCCTTCTCGGTAGGGTACTTGGCCTGAAGACGGGCCATTATCTCTGTTGTTTTCATAACGTGATTGTGTTATTAATTAGTTAATAATGTGTATGTTCTATTTGACTTCCCACGTGGAGCCGCCGTGGAGCAGCTCATCCACGCTGTGAACTTTGGCCTTGGCCGTCACCTCCCCGACCTGCCTGGCGACCTCCTCGTCATAGGTGATGTCCGGAACCTCGCGTATGACCCCGAGGGCTACCGGGAACTCCGGCCACTTCATGTCGGCAAGCATCGTCTGGAGGCCGAGGTTGTCGGAATGGCTGTCGTGTGTGAGGATGTCATCCTCGGTGACTCCGTCCTTCCCGATGGTCACGACCTTCAGTCTCCAGCCGTCGAGGGCTATCCCCTTGTCACGGTTCTTTCCGAAGATCATCTTCTCGCCGTCGCGCAGGACCAATGTCCGGTCGGCCTTATGCTCCTTGTCGGAGATCTCCGCATGGGATCCGTTGTTGAAAATCACGCAGTTCGTCAGGAACTCCATGACCGACGTGCCTTTGTGCCGGGAGGCGGCGAGCATGATCTCCTGGTTGAGGGCCAGCTCCGTGTCCATTCCCCTTGCGAAGAACGTCCCCTTGGCTCCAAGCACAAGACTGCCCGGATTGAACGGATGCTCAACCGTGCCGTAAGGGGATGTCTTGGTGACGGTTCCAAGCTTCGATGTCGGGGAATATTGCCCCTTCGTCATGCCGTAGATCCTGTTGTTGAATAGCATCAGGTTGATGTCGATGTTCCTTCTGATGGCATGGATGAAATGGTTCCCGCCGATGGCCAGCGCATCACCGTCACCGCTCACCTGCCAGATGCAGAGATCCGGGTTGGCGACCTTCATGCCTGTGGCTATGGCCGTGGCGCGGCCGTGGATGCTGTGGAATCCGTAAGTGTCCACATAGTACGGAAGTCTTGAGGAGCACCCGATGCCGGACACGACCACAATCTTGTCCTTGTCTATCCCCTTCTCCTCGCAAACCAGAGGAAGGGTTCTCTGAAGAGCGGCGAGAATGGAATAATCCCCGCATCCAGGACACCATCTTATCTCCTGGTCGCTCTTGAAATCTTTCAATGAATATTCTGGCATTGCCTGTCTCTCCTATAATTGGGCCATGACGGCGTCAACAATCTCCTTCACGAGGAACGTCTGTCCCTGAACCTTGTTGCAGCCAAGATAGTTGAACTGAGGAAAAAGGGTCTTGAGGTACCCGGCGAACTGTCCGAGATTAAGCTCGCAGACAATTATCTTCCTGAACCCGGAAAGCACCTTCTCCGTGTTTCCCGGCAGCGGATCGATGAAATCGAAATGCACGCGGCTGACAGTCTTCCCCTCGGCGCGGAGTTCCTCAGTCGCAGCAAGAATATGTCCGTAAGTGCCTCCCCAGCCCACCAGCAGGACATCGCCGCTCTCAGGGCCGTCGATGACCAGTTCCGGAATGTCGGCGGCTACACGGGCAACCTTCTCCGCACGCTCCCTGACCATCAGCTCGTGATTGTCCGCGTCTGTGGAAAGCACCCCCTCATGTGTCTTCTCAAGGCCTCCGACACGATGTCCAAGCCCCTGGGCTCCGGCAGGCGCCCATTTTCTGGCAAGCGTCACGGAATCCCTCTCGAAAGGATGGAATCTGCCTCCGTCGGCCTCGGCAAGGCGCGGCCTGATGACAGGATACTCACTCATCGAAGGAATCTTCCACGGCTCCGATCCGTTCCCGAGAAAGCCTTCGGAAAGGAGCAGGACCGGGGTCATGTGTTCCATGGCGATCCTTGCCGCCGTGAACGCCGCTTCAAAGCAATGAGCAGGAGAATGGGCGGCCATCACGACCAAGGGGCTTTCGCCGTTGCGTCCGTAAAGGGCTTCGTTAAGGTCAGCCTGCTCTGTCTTGGTAGGCAACCCGGTGCATGGGCCGCCGCGCTGCACATCCACCACCACAAGCGGGAGTTCGGTCATCACGGCAAGTCCAAGAGCCTCTGACTTAAGCGACAGGCCCGGACCCGAAGTCGTCGTGACGGCAAGGTTCCCCGCAAACGAGGCTCCGATGGCGCAGCAGATTCCGGCGATCTCGTCCTCGGTCTGCATAGTCTTGACACCAAGGTTCTTATGTATGGCGAGTTCTTCAAGGATGGCCGTTGCAGGCGTGATCGGATAGGAACCGCAGAAAAGAGGCCGCCCGGATTTCTCCGAAGCGGCTATCAGCCCCCAGGCCAGGGCCTGGTTACCGGTTATGTTCCTGTACACTCCTTTTTCCCGGACATCAGGGACGACGGTGTACGTGTCAGCCACGGCCTGGATGTTGGCGGCGTAGTTGTAGCCGTCATTGACCACTTTGCGGTTCGGCCCGATCATCTCGGGATGCTTCCTGGCGAAACGTCCTTCAAGATAGGTATAGACATAGTCCAGCGGACGGCTGTAGATGAAGCACGCCATTCCGAGGGTGAACATGTTCCTGCATTTGTGGATTGACACGACATCCAGCCCGCTGTCCTTAAGGCTCTCTTCCGTCAGCCTGGTGATCGGAGCGACGATGATGTTCCTGTCCTCTATGTGAAGTTCTTCAAACGGATTGCCCGTGAACCCGGCTTTGGCAAGACCGAAATCATCGAAGGCATCCTCGTTCACCAGAACGGTAGCGTTTCTCTTGAGCCACCTGGCGTTCGCCTTGAGCGCCGCCGGGTTCATAGCGACCAGCATGTCGCAGAAATCTCCCGGTGTGTTGACCTTATGGCTGCCGATGTGAACCTGATATCCGGAGACGCCGGCGACAGTCCCTTTCGGGGCTCTGATCTCGGCCGGATAGTCCGGGAATGTGGAAAGGCCGTTACCATAGACTGCGGACAGGTTGGCGAACAAAGTTCCGGTAAGCTGCATGCCGTCACCGGAATCCCCGGCGAACCTGATCACAACATCCTTAGCATCAATAACCTTATGTTGCATTTCTATTTTAAGAATATTAGCGTTGTGTTTAAAAAAACCTTACAAATTAAAGCATAAAAAGCAGAATAACCAACATATTCCTGAAAAAAGATTCATGGGATGAATATACCCGCTGACAGACAGCTGAACAAGCCATGCGGCACGCGCGGCGCAACCGACACAGAAAACAAAAAAGGCGGAAAGACCGTCTCTTTCCGCCCTCGTCCATTACGGATCAAAGATTACTGCTGCTGAGCCTGCTGGGCCTGAAGCTCCTTCTGGAGATCCTCGATGGTCCTTCCCTCAGGGATGTTCAGAGCCTTCCTCGCGTCAGGAGTGAGATCCCTGCACTGGGCCTTGTCAACGTAAAGGTACTGCGAGGTCTCGAAGACGAACAGATAGCCGCCGGCCTTCGCCAGTTTCTCGACAGCCTCCTGGGCCTTCTTGTAGATAGGATCCATCAGCTGCTGGTTCTGTTGCTGAAGTTCGGCCTGGATGGACTGCTGGAACTCCTGGATTCTCTGCTGGATGTCTCCGAGTTCCTTCTCCTTGCTTGCCTTGATGGCCGGAGTCCATGTGGACTGCTTCTGCTGGTACTCGCTGTACTTGTTCTGGGCCTCCTCCATCATGCTCTGGAGAGTTTCCTGAGCCTCCTTCTGGGCAGCCTGCATCTGTGATCTGGCCGCATCAGCCTCAGGCATGAGCATCACCAGTTCATTGAAATCGACATAGGCGAACTTCGCCTGTGCAGAGGCCGTCAGAGTAAAAAACGCCGCCAGGGCGATCAAAAGAATCTTTTTCATTTTTATGGTATTTTATCAATTTTCGTGTCTGTTCCGGATGCAAACTTACATAAAAATCCGCGATTTACACATCAGCCGCATAAGAAACGTCTCTCTTTTAAGGCAAATCTTTAGAATTGCTGTCCGATCAGGAAGTGGAACTGGCTCCTGTTCTTCTTCTCAGGATTGTCGAAGCCGTAGCCCCAGTCGATGCCCAGAAGACCGATCATCGGGAGGAACACCCTCACGCCGACACCGGCGGAGCGCTTGATCTGGAACGGATTGAAGTTCTTGATGTCAGACCAGCAGTTACCGCCCTCAAGGAAGCCAAGCACGTAGATCGTGGACTGAGGCTGGAGGATGACAGGGTAACGGAACTCCATCGTGAACTTGTCATAGACATTGCCGGCGTAGTAGCCGTTGGAGTTGTACGGAGTCGCCTCCCAAGGAGTGAGGTAGTAGTTCTCGTAGCCGCGCAGAGCGATGATGTCTGCGCCGTAGGTGTCATAGCCCGACATGCCGTCGCCGCCGACCCTGAAGCCTTCGAACGGAGAGTAACCCCACCTGCGGTTGTAGTAGCCGAGGTAACCGAACTGCGCGCGGCTCATGATCACGAAGTCTCCGATGACCTTGGTGTAGAGTTCCCCGCTGACCTTCCACTTATGGTACTCGATCCACTTGTAGCGGTCCGCCGAACTCCAGTTGTCGTAGTCGATGTCCTTGTAGCTTGAGACCTTGACCGGATTGCCGTCAGCGTCAAGACTGCCGAGATCCTTCTTTCTGAAAAGGGAATATGGAGGCGTGAGCTGGAGGCTGGCGCTGAAGTTGGATCCCATGCGCGGGAAGATCTGCTGGTCAGTGGAGTTCCTGCTCAGGCTGACGGTGTAGCTCAGGTTGTGGGACTTGCCGTCATTGAACATGAAATAGCCGTTGATCCAGTTCTTAAGATCGTAGATCTGCCAGTTGAGGCCGTTGTAAAGCACGAAGTAGTTGTCCGGCCATTTGAGCCTGGTGCCGATTCCGGCGGAGAAGCCGTACACCTGCATGACCTTGTCGTTGGACAGGAGTCCGATCGCGAGATAGGAGTTCGTCTGCCTTGTGTAATAGGCCTGAAGGTTCAGGGACGTAGGCTTCTTGGCGAAGAGCCACGGCTCGGAGAATCCGAACACCAATGAGGTGTAGTAGGTTCCGTTGGTCTGGAAGCGCAGCGAAAGGTTCTGGGCGTCTCCCAGAGGAACAGGTCTCCACGCATTCTTGTCGAACATGCGCTTTGTGGAGAAGTTGTTGAAGTTCACGCCGATCGTGGCGACAAAAGTATTGGCTCCCCAACCACCCGAAAGTTCCAGCTGGCTGGAAGGCTTCTCGGTGACGTTGTAGATGAGATCAACGGTGTTGTTCAACTGGTTAGGAATGATGGAATACCCCTTCGACGCATCAGCGATGGCCTCCGGATCAAACTGTCCCAGAGAGGCGATCTCCCTGATGGAACGCTCGAAGTCCGTCTGGCTGAAAAGATAGCCCGGCCTCGTGGCGAGCTGTCTGCGGACAACCCTCTCGTTGGTCAGGTTGTTGCCGTTGATGACGATGTTGTTCAAGGTGGCCTGCTTTCCTTCCGAGATCCTCATCTCGACATCGATGGAATCACCCTGGATGTTCAGCTCGACAGGGGTAACGTTGAAGAAAAGGTAACCGTTGTCGCGATAAACCTTGGACACGTCCTGGTCCCCCTGCTTTCCGCCGCCCAGAAGCCTCTTCTGCATGGTCACCATGTCGTAGGGATCTCCCTTGCGGATGTTCAGGATCTCATTGAGCTGGTCGGTGGAATAGACGGAATTGCCGGTCCACGAGATGTTTCTGAAATAGTATTTCTTGCCCTTGTCGATCTTGAAGTCGATCCCTAGACGGTCCGGAGTCACATAGTAGATCGAATCCTTAACAATACGCGCGTCTCGGTACCCGGCCTCGTTGAGCTTGCTGATGAGGCTGATCTTGTCGTTGGGATATTCCTTCTGATTGAATTTCTTGGTGTTGAAGAAGTTGTACCATTTCTTCGCCTTGGTCTTCTTCATGGAGCGGGAAAGCTTGTAGTCCGTGAAACCTTCCGTACCCTCGAACCTGATGTCACGGATCTTCACCTTGTCTCCGCGGTCAACGGCGAAATTCACCTTTATGGCGTTCTTTACAATGGAATCCTTCCGGGTCCTGATGTCAACCTTGCAGTTGAGGAAGCCCTTGTCGGCATAGAACCTCTTTATGATGTCGGTGGAAGTCTTCGCCACATACTCGGAGAACTCGCCGCCGCGGCGAAGGTTGAGCCGCTCGTCCAGGTCCTTCTGCTCGCCTTTTCTCACACCTGTGAAAAGCCATCTGGACACCCTCGGGCGCTCCTGAATGCGGATGATGAAGAAAGCGGAGTCCTTTTTCTCGCTCAGATGGTCAAGTTCCAGCGCCACATTCTCGAAGTACCTCTGCATCCAAAGCCTGGACACTATGGAGGAAAGATCATCGCTCGGCACAGTCACCCGCATACCTTTCTGAAGGCCTGTCAGGGAGATGATCTGCTGGCTTGAGAACTGGCTGTTTCCCTCGACGGTGATTCCCCCTACATAATAGGTCTTGGGATGCTCAAAGTCAACCTCGGCAGGTTCGGACGGTTTTCCCGTTTCCTGTCCCGAAACCGGGACTGTGGCTAAAGCCAGGGCTGCAAGACAAAAGAAGCGATATACTTTCATCGAATCAGATTTCATTGAATTAAGTTACAAATATACGCAAGTTATTTAACTTTACCATATCTGCGGTTCCTGTGGGAATATTCCTCAAGCGCCGCGCGGAACTCGTCCCGTCTGAAATCGGGCCACAGAGTGTCCACAAAGAGAAATTCCGAATATGCGGCCTGCCAGAGGAGATAGTTGCTGATCCTCTCCTCCCCGGAGGTGCGGATGATCAGGTCAGGATCCGGAATCCCGTCCGTCACCAGATAGCGGCTGAAATCCTCGGCACCGACAGATCCAAGACCTTGTGGATCGCGGGCATATTCATCGGCCATCCGCTTGGCGGCCTGCAGGATGTCCCATTTGCCGCTGTAGCTGAGGAACACGATGAGGGTCAGGAGCGGTTCTTTCCCCGGAGCGGGAGCCGTCTTTGCCTCCGCCTTGCGGATGGCGTCCAGAAGTCCGGGGGCGAGCCTTGAGGTGTTGCCCAGGACACGGAAACTCACCCCTTTCTCGGCCAGAGAGCCGATCTCGTCCGCGATCGCCTTGAACATCAGCCCCATAAGCGATCCGACCTCATCCTCGGGACGCCCCCAATTCTCCTCGGAGAATGCGAACAGGGAAAGGTATCTGACTCCGGATTCGGCGGCGGCCTCGACACAGGCTCTCACGCTTTCCACTCCTTCTGAATGCCCCGCAACCCTTTCAAGCCCCCTTTGGCGGGCCCAGCGTCCGTTGCCGTCCATGATGATGGACACATGAGTCGGTATGTTGTTGGTTTCGTTCATGTTCAAACAAATTGTCACTCTCCGCTGTTCCGTATGTCCTCTCCCCAGAACAACTTCGTCGTCAAGGCCTTTATGAAACTGGTATTTTTGAGACGAACCCTTTTAAGCGAAAACTGTGCCACCTTGACCTCCAGTACAGCCGAGGGGCTTATGAGATGGTTACGGTTGTCCATAGACAGCATGACCCCCTCATCCCTGGATCTCATGGAGACGGAGATCTCCGTGGAGTCCGGAACCACAAGCGGACGGGCGTTCAGATTGTGCGGGGCAATCGGAGCGATGATCAGGACTTTCGCCTCGGGGGAGCAGATCGGACCTCCGACACTCAATGAATATGCAGTTGACCCCGAGCTGGTGGCCACAAGCAGACCGTCCGCCCAGTAGGTCGGCAGAGTGTGCCCGTCGATCGTCACGTCTATCCCGAGAAGGGCCGCTCCGGAACGGTGCACGGAGACCTCATTCAACGTATAGGGCCAGAACTGGGGATCAGGTTCCCGGAAACCGTCCGGGATCTTTGTGTCCAGCAATTCTCTGTCCTCAAGGTACCAGTCTCCGGCCAGAAGGGCTTCGCAGGCCTCTTCGGGACTATATTCGGAAAGGAATCCAAGCCGCCCGAGATTGACCCCGAGAATCGGAACGCCGGATTTCCCGACGCATTGGGACGCCGAAAGGAACGTGCCGTCCCCGCCGACACTCATGACCATGCCGGTGCCGGGAAGGATGTCCTCCCCTCCGCTGATCCCGTAAAGTTCAAATGACTCTTTCTCCAGCCTCGACAACATCGGAGAAAGTCTTTCCTCCCGCATCGCGCCGCCGTCTCTGGAATATACCGCTATCTTCATCCGTGCCTTTAAAAGCTGTTTAGAAA
>CAVIGZ010000064.1:0-11237 GCA_963642565.1 Bacteroidaceae bacterium
GAAGATGAAGATTTTTCACCTCAAAGAACATTTCAAACAAATCAAAACAGCTTCTTAGAAAATAATCCTAAAATCAAGGACTTTGTCGTGACCGAAAGTGCCGGTGATGCGGATGTTGGCATCGTGGCGGGTTGCCAGCGGCTTTCGGGCGGCCAGTTCTATGGCGATGAGGTCGCCGGTGCGGATGTAGAGCAGTCCGGTGGCTTCCACGAGAGCATCCTCAATCATATTCAAGGATGGTTGGTCGAAGCTGAAAAGTTCTTGCCCGTTCCGCAGCAGTCGGAACTGACCGTCTTCCTCCAATTTCAGCGGAGGAAATGTCGGCGATGGAAGGAAGGATGTGTGATCCAGACAGATGGCTTGGGCATAGCCTTCCGGCGTGTCGTCCAGAAGGTTCTCAGGGTAGAGAAGCACACCGTAGCCGACGCTGTCGTAGTACCTTGAGGCGAACTTTCCGCCGACGCTGCGGCCCGGCTTCAGGACACGGGCGAAAAGAACCGGTGAATATGTCAGCGCATCCACGAACTCAGGAGGGTAGAAATCCTCGTTGTCCTTCTCCCATGTCGTGTCCGGACGTACTGTGATGTGACCGGATGCTGTCTTTACGATTATATTCATGAACCAATCTTCCGCATTACGGGGCACCGGTCAGAAAAGTTTACCACCGAATTTGTCCTTCAGACCGGCTATGGCGCTGTCAAACGCCTCGCCCTCAAGAGGCTTGCTAAGCTCGGCCTCCTTGGCTGCGGCCGCTTCCCTCCTTTCCTTCTCGAACTGTTCCTTGAGGCGTGCGAACTGACGTTTGGTGTCCATCGTGAACTCACCGTTCTCGATCCACGCAAAGTATGCCGGCTCCGTCTCATAGACCTCACGGGCGGTTCTGCCTTTGTGTTTTCCGAAGCTGACGGTCGGCTCGTCATTCTTGCCGAGGATCAGCCGGCCGGCATAGTCCACAGTGCGGGGACGTCCGGCGACTCCGGACAGGAACCCGACGTCATTCTTCAGGACCTGCTCGTGGTACTTTGTAGGGGTCCGGTACATGTCCAGCTGGCCTTTAAGCACCTCGTAGGTGGCCATCGTGTCAGCTTCGGCGGAATGGGCGTTCTCGAAATCCTCCCCGCCGCAGTAGAACCTGTAGGCGGCCTTCAGATTGCGCGGCTCCATGTAGTGGTAGATCGTCTGCACGTCAATCATCTGCTTGGAGTGCAGGTCGATGTCCGTGGCCTTAAGCATCGCCTGTGCTTTCTCCTTATTCTCCGGAGTGTTTCCAGGGTCGGCAATCCTGCGCAGACAGTATGCCCTTACCCTCTCAAGTTCCTCGGACAGCATCGGAAGGTCGAACTTCGTGGAGTTGTAGCCGGCCAGATCGCTGTCCCTGAGCCATTCCACGACCTCGGCGGCTATCTCTATGAATTTCTTTTCATTCGCGACATCCTCGTCCTTGATTCCGTTCACCTGGCTGGCTTCCGGATTGATCGGATGCTGCCTGCGGAGAGCGTAGTCCCACGGACAGACCCTCCATGTCTTCACCTCGTGGTGGGCGTCAGGGAACACCTTGACGAAACTGAGTTCGACAATGCAGTCATTGACAATGTTAAGCCCCGTGCTCTCGATGTCAAAGAAAAGCAGAGGCCTTTCAAGAGAAAGTTCCATGTCTTTATTCCTTGCGGGTTAAACCATGATAGGCATCAGGATTCCGCAGATCTTGCCACTTTCGGCATCTTCCTCGGACGGGATGATGAGTGCGGACCTGCGGGCGTCGGCGAATTTCATCACGACTGTCTCGCATCCCATGTTGGCAAGAATCTCCGTGAGGAAGGTCGATTTGAATCCGATTGACAGCTCGTCGCCGTTGTAGTCGCAGCTGATCTTCTCGTACGCCGCGATCGCGAAGCCGAGATCCTGGGCGGTGATCTCCATCTGCCCGGGCCTGAGATCAAGTTTGATGTGGTTCGACGCCTTGTTGGCGCAGACTGCAACACGCCTTACTGTGTTCAGGAGCAGCGCCCTGTCGATTCTAAGCACGCTGGAGTTGTTCTGCGGGATCACTTCGCGGTATTTGGGGTACTTGCCGACAATCAGTCTGCACACCATCGTGGTCTTGCCGAATGTGAAGAGAACGGTGCTTGAGTCGAAAGAGATCCCTACTGTCCCGTTGTCTTTCCCGAGAATGGACTTGAGCACGGACGCCGGCTTCTTGTGGAGGATGAACGAGCATTTCTCAGGGGTCGTCACATCTTTGGCCGTGTAGCAGATGAGCTTGTGCGAGTCGGATGCCACGAGGGTTGTCGATTCCGGGCCGAAGTCAAAGAATATTCCGTTCATCGCCGGCCTGATCTCATCGTCGGCTGTCGCATAGATAGTGCTGTTGATGCCCTCGATAAGGCTTTCGGCCGGGAAATCGATCTTCTCCGCGTCATCGCTTGTCCCCTTGATCTCAGGATAGTCCTCCGCCGGGAAGAACGGGAGCACGGAGTTTCCGCTTGCCCATCTGCACTCGATGGAACTGTCGTTGGCTGTCTTGACCGTCACAGGCTGGTCCGGAAGTTCCTTGAGAAGGTCTATGATGTGTCTTGCGGGCACGGCGGCCTTGCCTTCCTCCTCAGTGGTGTCGACCTCGATCTCGGTCCTGAGGGTAAGTTCGGAGTCTGAGGCCGTGACATCAAGGATGTTGCCCTTAAGGTCGAAAAGGAAATTCTCCAGAATCGGTAGGGCGGACTTCACCGGGATGGCCTTGGAGATGTCCATCAATCCTTTCAGGAGCTCGGTGCTTGATACGTTGAATTTCATATTCGTGTGTTTAAATTCATTGTTATGCCGGCCTCCGGTGGGTGGCCGCTGTGAAAGGCAAATATACGAATATTCCCTTAATATTATGGCATCATATTTGATTTTTTGCCAAGGGTTTCGGAAATGCCGTCCGAAGCCGTATTGAAAGGGGAATTTATAAATTTAATTAATATGTCAGAAATGAAAAAAGGTTTGTTAACAGTGGTGCTGTCGGTATTGTTCAGCGTGCTGGCGGCATACGGAGTCGTCAAGGCGGCCACCGTGGATGAAGGGGACAAAGTGGCAAGGACAGAGAACGGTACGGTCACGAGGACTGTCAATCTGGCACAGTCCGACTATCCGGATCTGACCTACGCCGCCGAGGCCGCCGTCGATGCGGTCGTCTATGTGGAGGTGACGGTGACCCAGCAGTACCAGATGGCGGATCCGTTCTTCCGTTTCTTTTTCGGTGACGAAGGTCCGCAGACAAGAGAGCAGCAGGGAAGCGGATCGGGCGTGATCATCCGTCCTGACGGATACATCGTGACCAACAACCATGTCGTGGCCAATGCCACCAAGGTTCAAGTCACTCTGAACAACAACAAGACTTACGAGGCGAAGGTCATCGGCACCGATCCTGCCACGGATGTGGCATTGATAAAGATCGACGCGGAGGGGCTTCCCACTCTTCCGTTCGGGGATTCAGACCAGTTGAGGCTCGGCGAGTGGGTGCTTGCCGTCGGCAGTCCTCTGGGGTACCAGCTCAGATCGACCATCACGGCCGGAATCGTCAGTGCCAAAGGACGTTCCATGGCACATGATCCAAGGGAAAGGAACAACGGTATCCAGATAGAGTCGTTCATCCAGACTGACGCCGCCGTCAATCCGGGCAACTCGGGAGGGGCTCTTGTCAACAAGACCGGCGAGCTCGTCGGCATCAACACGGCGATTGTCTCGCAGACAGGGTCTTATTCAGGCTATTCATTCGCTGTTCCCGCGAACATCGTGAAGAAGATTGTGGGGGACCTGATTGATTTCGGCTCGGTGAAACGGGCTGTGCTCGGAATCTCGATGTCCGACCTCAATGAAGGTCTGGCCACGGTGCTGAAATATGACTCCGTGGACGATATGTTGAAAAAAATGAAACTTTCTTCCCCGGAAGGCGTATATATCAGAGAGGTTGTCAAAGGCAGCTCGGCTGACAAGGCCGGATTGAAGGAGGGCGACGTGATTGTGGCCATTGACGGGACGCCTGTGAAGAGCGGCTCCGCCGTGCAGGTCAAGGTCAATTCCTTCCACCCGGGCGACAAAGCCAAGGTCAAAGTCATCCGTGACGGCAGGGAGAAGGAAGTGGACGTCACGTTCCAGGGCAGCAGCACCGAGAACGGAACAGTCGTGGGAGACGGTGAGATAGCGTTCTTCGGAACGACTCTGAAGGAGGCTTCCAAGGAGACCCTCGCGAGGTTCGGCCTGAAGAAAGGAGTCGAGGTCACGTCTGTCGGAAGCGGAAAGATGCTTGAGGCCGGCGCTTCGGAAGGAATGGTCATCATCTACGTCAACGACCAGCCGGTCGGCACGCCTCAGGATGTCTTGAACATCGCCAAGTCCGCAAAGAGGGCGGTTTACATCGAGGGTGTCACGGCCAACGGTAGAAAAGCCTTCTTCGGATTCAGTAAAGAGCAGTAGATGAAGGTTACAGGATGAGGTTTCCCTGACGGGAACGGCTCCGTGCCTTCCGTCAGGGAAATTTGTGTATTACAGTATATGAGGCAGTTAAAGATTACAAAGTCAATCACCAACCGCGAGAGCGCTTCCCTGGACAAGTACCTCCAGGAGATCGGCCGCGAGGAATTGGTGTCTCCGGAAGAGGAGGTCGAACTTTCGCAGAGAATCCGCAAGGGGGACCAAAAAGCCCTTGAGAAACTCACGAGGGCTAATCTGCGGTTCGTGGTTTCTGTCGCGAAACAGTACCAGAATCAGGGGCTGAGCCTCCCGGACTTGATCAACGAGGGCAATCTCGGACTGATCAAGGCCGCCGAGAAGTTCGATGAGACGAGAGGGTTCAAGTTCATCTCGTACGCCGTCTGGTGGATCCGCCAGTCGATCCTTCAGGCTCTCGCCGAGCAGTCCAGGATCGTCAGGCTTCCGCTCAACCAGGTCGGTTCACTGAACAAGATCAACAAGGCTCTCTCCCAGTTCGAGCAGAAGAACGAAAGGACCCCGTCCAACGAGGAACTTTCCGAGATGATCGACATTCCTCAGGACAAGATCTCAGACACCCTCAGGGTCTCCGGAAGGCATGTGTCAGTGGATGCGCCGTTCGTGGAGGGCGAGGACAACAGCCTTCTGGACGTGATTCCGAACGATGACTCCCCGATGGCGGACCGGGGTCTCGTGAACGAGTCCCTCAGCACCGAGATAGAGAGGTCTCTCCAGATTCTGACGACCCGCGAGCGCGAGATAATCAAGTCGTTCTTCGGCATCGGCTGTCAGGAGATGACCCTTGAGGAGATCGGCGAAAGGCTTGACCTCACAAGGGAGAGGGTGCGCCAGATCAAGGAGAAGGCGATCCGCAAACTCAAGAAACCGTCCGCGAGCAAACTTCTTAAAACCTACCTCGGCTGATGACCCCGGAACTTTTCATCGCCTCGAAGGCTTCAGAAGCCATCAAGGCGCTCTATGATGCAGACATCGAACCTTCGGACCTTCAGGTCTCCGTCACAAGGAAGGAATTCACGGGCGATTTCACCCTTGTGGTGTTCCCTCTTCTCCGCCTTTCGCACTCCACACCGGAGAACACAGCGGGAGCCATCGGAGAATGGCTCAAGACCAATGTTCCCGAAATCTCCGAATACAACTGTGTCAAAGGCTTTCTCAACCTCTTGTTTTCCAATCTGTTCTGGAATGAGCTCTTCGCCGGGATAGTTTCTGACAAGGATTTCGGCAACCTCCCGGACACCGGCAGGAACATCATGGTCGAGTTCTCGTCACCGAACACCAACAAGCCTCTGCATCTTGGCCACATCAGGAACAACCTGCTCGGGGACTCCGTGTCAAGGCTTCTCAAGGCCAGCGGCAACAATGTGATCAAGACCACCCTTGTCAACGACAGGGGAGTGCACATCTGCAAGTCCATGCTCGCGTGGCTGAAAGTCGGTGACGGAGCCACTCCCGAGTCCACCGGAATCAAGGGCGACCACCTTGTCGGGGACATGTACGTGGCTTTCAACAACATCTATAAGAAAGAGGTCGATGATCTCGTGGCCGGAGGAATGGATGAGGAGACCGCGAAGAAAGAGGCTCCTTGCCTGAAGGAGGCCCACGAGATGCTTCAGAAGTGGGAGGCCGGTGACAAGGAGGTGCGTGATCTCTGGGCGAAGATGAACGGTTGGGTGCTAAAGGGTTTCGACGAGTCCTACAAGGCTCTCGGAATCACATTCGACAAGGTTTACTACGAGTCGCAGACCTACCTGCTCGGCAAGGAATTGGTCCGGAAAGGCCTTGACACGGGCGTGTTCGTGAAGGATCCGGACGGTTCCGTCTGGTGCGACCTCACGGCAGACGGGCTTGACAGGAAATTGCTCATCCGTTCGGACGGGACATCCGTTTACATCACCCAGGATCTTGGCACCGCGGAGAGGCGTTTCGCCGAGTACCATCTTGACTCCCACGTCTATGTGGTCGGCAACGAGCAGAACTACCATTTCCAGGTGCTCAAGCTTATTCTCAAGAAACTCGGATTCGGATGGTCCGACAGCATATTCCATCTCTCCTATGGAATGGTCGAGCTGCCGGAGGGCAAGATGAAATCCCGTGAGGGAACTGTCGTGGACGCCGATGACCTTCTCCAGAAGATGTACGAGGAGGCGAGGGCGACTTCCGACGAGTCAGGCAAGCTGGCCGACATGAGCGGGGAGGAGAAGACAAGACTCTATCACATGATAGGCCTCGGGGCTCTGAAGTACTTCATCATCAAGGTGGATCCGAAGAAGACCATGCTCTTCAACCCGAAGGATTCCATCGACTTCAACGGCAACACCGGCCCGTTCATCCAGTACACGCACGCCAGAATCCGCTCCATCCTGCGCAAGGCCGGAGAGAAGGGCATCGAATATTCAGCGTCCCCGTTGACCGATGTCGAACTCAGCGCAAAGGAGATCAGACTCATAAAACTTCTGAACACATTCCCGGCGAAGATCGCCGAGGGGGCGCAGGCATATTCGCCGGCAGTCATCGCCAACTATGCCTACGACCTCGCCAAGGAGTTCAACCAGTACTACCACGACACTCCGATCCTCAAGGAGGAGAACCCTGACATGCTCAGGATGCGCCTCGTGCTGATCGACACTCTTTCCGCCGTGCTGCGCAAGGCGATGGGCATCCTCGGGATCGAGTTGCCTGAAAGGATGTAGGGATGTCTTGATGTCCGGAACGGATTACATGTTTCCGACCTCGAAAAAAGAGGTTGAGGCCTTGGGGTGGGACTACATTGACATCATCCTTTTTACGGGTGACGCCTTTGTGGACCACCCCTCTTTCGGCACGGCGTGCATAGCCCGCTGGCTTCAGCATTTCGGCTACAGGGTGGCTGTCGTGCCTCAGCCGAACTGGAGGGATGACCTCAGGGACTTCAGGAAACTGGGGGCTCCGAGACTCTATTTCGGGGTGAATGCCGGGGCGATGGATTCGATGGTGAACCACTACACCGCCGGCAAGCGTCTTCGTCATGACGATGCCTACACCCCGGACGGCAAGGCCGGACAGAGGCCGGACTATGCGGTCAGTGTCTACGCGAACATATTGAAGGAACTTTATCCCGATGTTCCGGTCATCATCGGAGGAGTGGAGGCTTCGCTTCGCAGGCTGACCCACTACGACTATTGGAAGGATGAGCTTGTCCCTTCCATTCTGGAATGGTGCAAGGCTGATTTCCTCTGCTACGGAATGGGGGAGAAGCCGATGCTTGAGTTGACAAGGGCCATTGACGCGCGCAGGAATATTCATGAGATCCGCAGGATTCCGCAGATCGCTTTCCGGATGAGCGGAAAGTGGAAGGTCAAGGATCCGCTGGTGCTTCACTCGTTCGAGGAATGCAGGAAGGACAAGATGGCATTCGCCGAGAATTTCCATCTTATCGAGACCCACGCCAACATGATGCATCCGGCCACGATCATCGAGCCTGTCGGGAACGGTTACGTGCAGATAAATCCGCCATATTCCCCGTCCACGACCGAGGAGATGGATTCGTTCTGGGACCTGCCGTTCACCAAACTGCCGCATCCGCGCTACAAAGGGAAAAGGATTCCGGCCTACGACATGATCAAGGACTCCATCATCACGCACCGGGGGTGCTTCGGTGGATGTAACTTCTGCACCATAGCGGCGCACCAGGGGAAGTTCATCCAGTCCCGTTCGCAGGCTTCCATTCTGACGGAAGTGAAGAGACTGGCGAAGATGCCGGGCTTTTCCGGGAACATCTCGGATTTGGGCGCCCCTACGGCGAACATGTACGGGATGGAGGGAAAGAATCACGAACTGTGCGACAAATGCCGCAGGAAATCATGTCTCTTCCCGGCCCCGTGTCCGAACATGAACCGCTCCCACAAACAGCTGCTTGAACTGTACCGCAAGGTCGATTCCGTCCCGGGCATACGCCATTCCTACATAGGCAGCGGAATCCGTTACGATCTTTTTCTGGACGAAAAGGGATTTGTGGACGAGACGTCCAAGCCATACCTCACCACTTTGATTCTTGACCACACTTCAGGACGAATGAAAGTGGCTCCTGAACACACGGAAGACAAGGTTCTTCAGTACATCGCCAAGCCGTCCTTCAAGCTGTTCGAAAGGCTGCGCCGCGAGTTCGACAAGATCTGCGCGAGGAACGGACGCCGTACAGGAATCGTCCCGTACTTCATCTCGTCCCATCCCGGGTGCACGATGAAGGACATGGAGAATCTTTCCAAAAATCCGGCTTTGAAGGGAATATACATGGAGCAGGTGCAGGATTTCACCCCGACACCGATGACCACCTCGTCCGTCATGTACTACACCGGAATCGACCCGCGGACAATGAAACCGGTCTTTGTCGAGCGTGACATGGAAAAGAAGAAAAGGCAGAAATCATTTTTTTTCAGAAAATAGTCCCGTTATTGCTTGCAATTCGGAAATTTGTCTTAATATTGCACCCGCAAACGGGGAACAAGGTGATTCCGGGCTTCTTTTCCGGAACCTCTCCCGTGGCGAGGTTAAGAATAGTTTTATTTGGTTTTATAAATGAGTATGGCTCCTGAGCAGAAGAAAAGACACGTGGTAAGCTACGAGAACATGTCCGAAGCGCTCGCCGCGGCGTTCAACGAGAAATATCCCAAAGGGTTCAGCGATTATCTTCCTGACCTTGTCAAATATCCCAAACCGGACGGCACCCGGTTCTACGCCGTGACCGTCGAGACGGAGGATTCCATCAATCTCGTGAAGATCAAGGTCAAGACCGATGACGCAGAAGCTCTTGAAAGATGGCTTGAAGGAGAGGAGGATGCTGAGAACGAGGAGGTTGCGGGATCATCCGCCGATGCCCCGTCTGACGCCGCACTTCCGGATGACAACATTTCCCAGTACGGTGGAGACGATGACTCCGCCGAATAGCTTCAAAGCAGTTTCGCAAGACTGTCGTAGTACTGCTTGCTGACCGGAATATGCCCGACCCCGTCACGGATGAACTCAGTGTAGATCACCCCGTCCTTGTCCCGGCTCAGCACCTTGATGTGCCGCGGATTGATATAGTAGGAACGGTGGCAGCGCACTAATCCGTGTCTTAGGGCCTCGCCCTCCAGACTTTTCATCGAGTTCCTCAACTGGTAGGTCTTCACCCGTTCATTCTCCAGATAATGGATGTTGATGTAGTTCGCATCCGCGCTCACGTAAAGCACCGCTGACGGATCGATCGTCAGTTTCAGTCTCCTGTGCTCGTCGTAGAACTTGACGAGCGACTCCTCCGGAGCCTTCCCGGCCTCCGACAGATCCAGATTCTTGTTGGAGATGATCCTCAGAAGGATGCTGAGCAGGTAGGGATAGATCAAAGTCAGACAGACGATCTCAAAGCAATAGGGAAGTGCCGTGAAATAAGGCATCCCTCCGTCCTTTCTGTAGAACAGGGATGTGTACAGGGCGAAAAAGAACACCATGACCATCACCTCGCCGAAGCACCAGACCACATAGTGCCACCATTTGAAAGGAATATACTTGTAGAGGACCGAGAACACGAGTCTGGTCAGAGCCAGCACCCCGATCATTATGCACGACAGCATAAGCAGATGAAAGGTCCACGATTTTCCTCCGACATCGTAGAAGTCCGACAGCGAGAACGGATTGTAGATGAAGCAGAACACGAAAAAGAACAGCGGCAGAAGAACCGCATACTTGACTTGGCGTCCATAGCCTTTGGATACTCTCAATGATGTGTTCATGGCCTGTGTTTTTGTCCCGAGACGTAAAATCCGGTCCCGAAAACCCCTGGGATGAAATTTCTAAATCGGGTTTTTCGTCCCTAATTTACTGCAATTTTCCCGCCAAGGCAAGCTTTTGTGTCTTTTTAACAATGCATAGCCACACTTTCTTCGTCACATGGGCATGATTGGATACCTTTGCAAAGCCTGTCGAGGGGGACTACTTTCCGGGGCAGGTGCTTAAATCTTTTGGAAATGACAAGCATTGTGAACACTTTTGAATATTCGGTAGCCCCTGAGAACATAGACTATCAGGGACACGCCACCGTCCCGTCAATCTGCGGAAGCATCATCAACGCCATCGGTCAGAACATCCGCAAGGAAGGATGCGGAATCGATGTGATGAAAAAAGCAGGGCGTTCGTGGGTCCTTTTGCGCTCGGCCTTTGAGATTGACGAGCGTCCCGTTCTTTACGACAACTACAATGTCAAGGTCTGGCCCGTGAAAGGCAGGGGACTCACCTACAACAGGTGCGTCCTGCTCACTGATTCGGAAGGTGAGGAGATAGGCAGGGGTACGACCGAATGGTGCGTGATCGACATCGGGACCAGAAAGCCGGTTTTCCCTGAACTCGGGCTTTCGGATGTGGACATCCCTGTTCCGTGCAAGAGTCCGCGCAGGATTCTGGATTTTCTGCCGGATTTCATCAAGCACAAGGAAGTCGGTTACAGCGAGTGTGACTTCAACGGGCATCTGAACAACACCCATTACATAGAGATGTTCTATAACCTGCTGCCCGAGAGTGTGCTGTCCAGCGGGATCTTCACGAGGATCGACATCAATTTCCGGCGTGAGGTCCGTCGCGGCGACGATGTGGCGTTCGGCATCCGGAAAGCCAGTGACGAGGAATACCTCTTTATTGCAAAAACGGGAGACGCGACCCTTTGTCACGCCTCCCTGCAAGCCATTTAGAAGCTGTTTTGATTTGTTTGTTTGAAGGGTAAGAGCAAGCTCTTTCCCTGC
>CAVIGZ010000065.1:0-11011 GCA_963642565.1 Bacteroidaceae bacterium
GAACCTGAAGTTTTTCACTCTCAATCCTTCAAACAAACAAATCAAAACAGCTTCTAAATCACAATGGAGAGAGGGATATATTTCTTTAACAAAAAAGATTTTTGCGTAAATTTGTAGGAATATTCTTACAAATATAGATGCAGGTTTTTCTACAGATTTTGACTCTGCTCGGTGCGATGGCCATGTTCCTGTACGGAATGACCATGATGAGCGAGGGTCTTCAGAAGGCGGCAGGTGACAAACTGCGATCATTTCTGGCGTCCATGACGTCAACGACCTTCAAAGGTATCATCACGGGTATTGTTGTCACTGCCCTCATCCAGTCATCCAGCGGAACGACCGTGATGGTCGTGAGCATGGTCAACGCCGGTCTGCTCGCATTGAGCAACGCCATAGGCGTCATCATGGGAGCCAACATCGGGACGACGCTGACGGCCTGGCTGATCTCCCTGTTCGGATTCAGCTACGACATCGGAGCCTTCGCCATTCCGTTCATCGCTCTGGGCTTTTTCATGATGACCCTCAAGAGCAACCAGAACCGCAACATCGGAGAGTTCATCATCGGATTCGCGTTTCTGCTGATCGGTCTCGCTACGATGAAGGATTCGGTTCCGGACCTGAACCAGTACCCGGATGTCCTCGCCCTTGTGAAGAACCTGACAAGCTACGGCTACTTCTCAGTGATCATATTCACCCTTGTGGGAGCCTTGATCACCGTGATCGTGCAGGCTTCCAGCGCCTCCCTGGCCTTGACGATGGTCTTTGTGGCGAACGGCTGGATCAACTTCGAGATGGCTGCCGGAATGGTGCTTGGCGCCAACATCGGAACCACGATCACAGCCAACATAGCCGCCGCGGTGGCGAACTACTCGGCCAAGCGGACCGCCATCGCCAACACCCTGTTCAACGTGATCGGAGTCGTGCTGGCGTTGGTGTTCTTCAATCCTTTGATGAAACTGATCGGAGCGATGACCACGGCGATAGGTTTCGAGAATCCGGTGACCTTGTTCGACGGATCTGCCGTCTCTGGCGGATTCACTCCGGATCAGCAGAACTCCATGCTTTACGGAATATGCATCCTCCATTCGGTGTTCAACGTCACCACGACCCTGATTCTCGTCTGGTTCATCCCTCAGCTCGTCAAGACCGTCAACAGGATAATTCCGACCCCTAAGGGCGAGGAGGAGGTCTATCGTCTCAAGTTCATCCAGGGCGGGCCGCTCTCCACTGCGGAGCTTTCCCTTGACGAGGCCAAGCAGGAGATCATTCATTTTGCGGAAATATGCTGCCGTGAGGTTGAATTCATCCGCGGAGCGGTGAGCGCGAAGACCAAGGCGGAATTTGACCCCGTCAACGAGAAGCTGGTCAAGTACGAGAGCATCACGGACAAGATCGAGTATGAGATCGCATCCTATCTGAACGAAGTCTCAAAGGGAGAGATCAGTGCTGTCTCCGCATTGAGAATCAAATCGATGTACAGGGTGATCGGAGAGTTGGAGAGCATCGGGGACTCGGGTGAGGCCATAGGCAGGATGATGAGGCGCGCCCTTGACCACGGCAAGACATTCGATGACGCGATGATCAAGAGGCTGGACAGGATGCTCGATCTTCTGGACACGGCTTTCAAGGCTATGGTGGAGAACCTCAAATCTTCCGCGCTCTTCCTCAAGGACATCTCCAATGCCGAAGACGCCGAGTACAACATCAACGAGTACCGCAACAACCTGCGCGAGGAACACATCGTCAACATCGAGAAGGACGGCTACAACTACCAGACAGGAGTGTTCTACATCGATGTTGTGCAGGAACTTGAGAAGATGGGGGACTTCATCATCAACATCTCGCAGAGCCTGCTGGAAAAGAATGACTGAGAGGCTGACATATTCATTGGCGATCCTTTGCGTCGTTGCGGCGGTAGGCTGCGGCGGTAGGGGAAGTGGTGGGACAGCCGCTTTCCAGCCGCGCCGTTTCCCTCCTGCGCCGGAACCGCCGGCGGTGATGACCGAACCTGCCGAGGCCGCTGAATATGTCATCTCGAACTACTGGAACGAGTTTCTGGCAGAGACATATCCGTGTGACTCAGGCATCGTGAACGGTGTACCTGCGGATGAGGTCGAGGAGGCTTTCGGCACCTACGTGACACTTATGGAGCGGGCTTGTCCGATCGATTTCGCCAGAAAGGCGATGGCCGGTTTTTTCGACAAAGTTGAGAGATTCGAGGCCGCCGACACTTCCACCAATGTCTTTGAGTTCTTTGAAAAGATGGTTCCGAAGTACCTCTACGACCCGAACTCGCCGATGCGCAACGAGGACCTTTATCTGCCATACGTCTCCAGGCTCGCCGTTTCTGAATATTCCGACCCTGATCTGAAGCCGTCATATTCATTTGAGGCCGGGATGTGTTCCTTGAACATGATCGGCTCTCCGGCGGCTGACTTCACCTTTACGGACCTGTGCGGGAAAAGACACACGCTTTACAGCGTGAAGGCCGGAACGACGCTGCTGTTTTTCACCAACCCCGGCTGCCAGGCCTGCAAGGACATCATCGGAAGCCTGACATCGGACGGGAAGATCTCCGCCCTTGTGGCCTCCGGCAGGCTTGCCGTGGTCAATGTCTACATCGACGACGAGCTTGACAAATGGCGTGAATACGCCTCCGTTTACCCGAAGGACTGGTACAACGGCTACGACCGGAACTATCTGATCCGTTCCGATGTCATCTACAACGTGCGGGCCATCCCGTCGCTCTATGTCCTTGATTCAGAGAAAAAAGTGATCATGAAGGACGCTCCCGTGGAGATGGTCCTGCCTTATCTTGACAATCTAAAATAATAGCACTGAATATGAAGATTACCAAGGAACTTTGGGGTACGTCCCCTGCTGACGGAAAGGAGATATTCCTTTATACTCTTGAGAATGGAAGCGGTGCGTTCGTCCGCCTTTCAAGCGTGGGAGCCGGAATCGTTTCGATCGCCGTTCCGGACAAGGACGGGAAGATCGCGGACGTGGTCCTCGGTTACACCAGGCCGGAGGATTATTTCGGCGACGGCCCTTGCGCCGGAAAATGCCCGGGACGCTACGCCAACCGCATCGCCTTCGGAAAGTTCACGCTTGACGGGGTGGAATATTCATTGCCGGTCAACAACGGCCCCAATCATCTGCATGGCGGGCCTGAAGGGTTCCAGAATCAGGTCTGGGACAGCCGTGTCGAGGGTGATTCCGTTGAGTTCCAGTACTTCTCACAGGACGGAGAGGCCGGCTATCCGGGCAATCTGAAGGTTGTGGCGCACTACGAGTGGAGTGAGGACAACGCCCTCAAACTGACTTTCACGGCGCAGACCGACAAGGCCACGGTCGTGAACCTTACCAACCATGCCTATTTCAACCTCAACGGGGAGGGGAACGGGAATATCCTTGACCATGAGTTGAAACTCAATGCGGCTGTCTATCTGCCGACTGACGAGACCTTGATTCCGGCGGGAGAGGCCGATCCGGTCGCCGGAACCCCGATGGACTTCCAGGAGTTCAAGAAGATAGGCGCGGAGATCAAGGCTGACTTCCCGGCCTTGAACTACGGCAAAGGGTACGACAACTGCTTTATGATCAATGACTACGAGGACGGACAGCTTCAGACTGCCGCACAGTTGTACTCTCCGCTGAGCGGTCGTCGGCTTGAGGTGCTGACCACCCAGCCTGCCGTGCAGATCTACACGGGCAACTGGCTCGATGGCTGTCCTGCGGGCAAATGCGGACGTGGCTACCATGACTACGAAGGAGTGGCCATCGAGTGCCAGCATTGTCCGGATTCGCCGAACAAGCCTGACTATCCTACGACCGTTCTCCGTCCCGGGGAGACCTTCAGCGAGGCCATCATCTGGGCGTTCTCGGTAAAGAAATAACACAAATGAAACAGTATCAGGATCTTCTGCGTCACATAATGGAAGCCGGCGTGGTCAGGCACGACCGCACCGGCGTAGGCACGAAAAGCGTCTTCGGCTACCAGATGCGTTTCGACCTTTCGGAAGGGTTTCCGCTTCTCACGACCAAGAAAGTTCATCTGAAATCCATCATCCACGAACTTCTCTGGTTCATCTCCGGTGACACCAACATCAAGTACCTCAAGGAGCACGGTGTCTCCATCTGGGACGAATGGGCCGACGGGAACGGCGATCTTGGCCCCGTTTACGGTCACCAGTGGCGTTCCTGGCCGGCGCCTGACGGCCATTCGATCGATCAGCTCACCCAAGTAATGGACATGATCAGGAACAATCCTGATTCCCGCAGGATGCTCGTCACCGCCTGGAATCCCGGAGAGGTGGACCGGATGGCCCTGCCGCCCTGCCACTGCCTCTTCCAGTTCTATGTGGCCGAGGGCCGGCTTTCCTGCCAGCTCTACCAGCGCAGCGCCGACACTTTCCTCGGCGTTCCTTTCAACATCGCCTCCTACGCATTGCTCACGATGATGATCGCCCAGGTCTGCGGTCTGAAGCCCGGAGAGTTCATCCACACCACCGGCGACACCCACATCTACCTGAACCATTTCGATCAGGTCCGAGAGCAGCTCACTCGTGATCCCCGTCCGCTCCCGACAATGCGCATCAACCCCGATGTCAAATCTTTGTACGATTTCAAGTACGAGGACTTCACCCTCGAAGGCTACGATCCCTGGCCCGCCATCAAGGCTCCCGTTGCCGTCTGAGAAATAGGAAATCCGTGACATGAACGGGATAATTCATTTGGAACTCAGGGAGTTCCTGATGAATGGACTTTAGTAACCGTTAAATAATAACTTTTTACCGCTTACTTAGCCTAAAATCCATCGCCGACCGTGTCCGAGGCGGTTCTGTTATTCCGCGCGGATGGCGTCGGCGGGGTTGGAGCGGGCGGCGCGCAGGGTCTGGAGGAAGATCGAGATGACGGCGACGAGGAGAGAGACGGCTCCTGAGGCTATGAATATCCACGGACTCAGCCCGATGCGATACGAGAAGCCTTCCAGCCAACGGTTCATCACGAACCAGGAGAGCGGCACGGCGAAGATGAACGACACCCCGAGCGGGGCGCAGAATTTCGCAAGAAGCAGAGACAGGACCTCGTTCGTGGTGCTGCCCATAATGCGGCGCACGCCGATCTCCTTGCGCCTCTGCCTGATGAAGAACAGCGACATCCCGATGAAGCCGAGGATGGAGATGAGCACTGCCACGCCTGTGAATATGCCCACGATCCTCATCGTGTTCTTTTCCTCTCTCAACGAGGCCTTGATCTGCTCATCCACACTCTGCACTTTCCAGTCAAGTTCCTCGGATGTGCCGTCAACCTCCTTGACCAGATCGCAGAGTCTCTTCCAGGCGTCAGGGGAACCGTCAGTCTTGACCATAAAGTTGGGATCCTCGATCTCATCGGTGGCTTTGACGGTGATGATGAACGGCTGGTAAGGATCAAGGACATTCGTTATGTGGAAATTCGAGAAGATTCCGGCGATTTGTGTCGAGGCGCGATTGTCTCCCCAGAATATTTCAGTCTCACCATCTTTCAAGCCCAGTTTCCCGGCAAGTTCCTCATTGATGTATTTCACCTCTCCCGAAAGGTGATTGTCCTTGACAAGAGTGATTCCCATAATGTCGATGAACTCCTTGTCCCAGGTTGTTAGATAGACCAGAAGATTATTCCTGTCCTTGTCTGTGCGAGTACTCATCGAACGACAGCTCCCGTCAAGCGATGTGCCCGAGAACGAGCCTATTCCCTGGATGAACGGCTGGCTCTTCAGAGCGTTTCTCAAAACCTCGGGATTGTCGGAGCTGACACGGAAGATGTTCTCCGTGTTGTAGCCCAGCGGAGCCTTGGCCAGATGGTCCATCTGGAGCAGGATCACCAGAGTCGCCGTCATCATCGTCATTGTGATCACGTTCTGAAGGATTATGAATATCCTGCTGAGCACCATCTTGGAGTGGTAGCGGAACGAACCTTTCACCACGTCGATCGGCTTGTATTTAGAGAGCGAGACGGTCGGCATTATTCCGGAGATGATTCCGGTCAGGATGATGAACAGGAGACTGACAGAGACAGTCTCGAAGTTGATGTCCTTGAGTATGTCGATCTTTCCTTTGAAGAGTACGGCCATCTTGTCCTCAAACAGAAGCGCCGGCGCTCCTCCGATGATGAACGAGAATAACACCATCAGGGAGGATTCCCCGATCAGTTCCAGAGATATTCCTAAACCATTGCCGCCGAGGAGCCTTCGTGTCGCCATCTCCTTTGCCCGAAACCCGGTGTTGGCGACCGTAAGGTTGATGTAGTTCGTGACCGCGAACATCAGTATGGCCAGAACCACGGCCAGCAATATCCCTAAAAGACTCTTGTCCCCGGTCTGAAGTCCCGCGCCGGTGTTCTCCGGAGCGAACATCAGGTCGTCGAGCGGGATGAGCGTGGCCTTGGTGTCGCCGTAAAAACCAAACACCGGAATGCTCTCTGTGCAGTAGGCCGTCAGATCGTCCATCTTGTCATCGAGGCTGGCTCCGGGCCTCATCATCAGGAAGGACAGCGTCGAGCCCAATGGTCCGAAGGCCATCAGGTCGTTGCGGAATCTGTAGCCAAGAATCTGCGGAGCGCGTTCGAAATTGGCGATGACCGCCGTCTCGTTCAGAAGCGCGGTCTTGTCCAGATCCTTGATGACCCCTGAGATTGTGTAAACAAGAGAGCTGTCGTACGGATCGCCATTCTCGTCACTCACAAAGACATACCGCGTTCCCTCGATTTGAATCGGCTGTCCGAGGACGTTGCCGTCAGGGAACAAGGCCTTGACAAGCGATTCCGTGACAACACATTTCTCCGGACTGTCCAAGGCTGTCTCCCGGTCTCCCTCAATCATCTTGAAATCAAAGAATCTGAAGAAATTGGAGTCTGCGAGCATTATGTTGCCGGCGTTGTCCCCTTGTGCTTCCTCATAGACGCTGTCTCCATGCTTGATCTTCCCGTTGTGCATATGAAGGCAGCAGACATCCTCTACCTCGGGATACCGGTCCTTGAGCGAATGGGAGCAGTCCGGCCACGACATAAGAGTGTTATTGTTCTCTGTGCCCAGCACATAGATCCTTTCATGGTTTTTGTGCCATTTGTCGATGCTGAACTGCCTGTAGGTGTAGTCTCCGATCAGAATCACGAACATCAGCGAGAGCGCCAGCCCCACCACATTGATCACCGCATAGAGCGGATTGTTTTTCAGAAACCTGAAGAAATATTTCATTGTCTCAACTCTTTTTCTTGCAAAACCGTCATTTGCGCAATCTATTATTATGCCAAAAGATTTAAACAGTTGTCATTCAGGAATATTCTTGTTTTATGAATATGCGGGAGTGTAAAGAAATTTAACACCCTCTGTAAAGAATCTTTACACTTCCCTCCTTGTCGCCGTGCTCTTGTTTTTCTTCCGTACCCTTGTAGATTCCATAGGTGGTGGATGTAAACATCGTCAAGGTTAGGGAATCCAATAGAATGTGAATTTTCTTAAAATTTGTTTCTTATAAGAAATAAAACTATCTTTAGAGAAAGATTTGTGCACTATGGATGTTATATCGAGGTCGCAATATGCCAGTAAGGTGGATTCCTGGATTGGAAAAGGTCAGATTATAGTTCTTGTCGGGCAGAGGCGAGTTGGGAAGAGTTTCGTGCTTAAAGATTTCATTGAAAGGCACAAAGCCGAGACTGACGCCAACATCATCAGCATTGACAAGGAGAATAAGTCTTTTGATGACATCAAGACTTATAATGATCTTAACCGGTATATTGATCAAAGGTTTGATTCCAGTAAACATAATTATATCCTGATTGACGAGGTTCAGGACATCTCGGAATGGGAAAGGACTGTAAGAAGTTACAGAACTGAGGATAACACAGACATCATTGTCACAGGAAGCAATTCTTCAATGCTTTCTTCAGACCTTGGCACAATCATCGGAGGGCGGTATGAGGAGATACATATTCATTCATTGAATTATAGGGAGTTCCTGCTGTTCCATAATTTGGAGGACAGTGATTCTTCGCTGGCTTTATTCCTGAACTATGGCGGACTTCCTGGCCTGGGCAGAGTGGGAATTGATGATGACGAGCATTGTTGGGAATATATAAGCGGAGTGTATAACACGGTGATGCTCAAGGATGTCATAGAAAGACACGAAATCAGGAATCTGCCGTTTATGAATAATTTGGTTCGTTTCCTGGCGGATAATGTCGGAAAGCTGAATTCTGCGAACAGCATTGCCAAGACAATGAAATCCACGGGGCAGAATGTGTCCACGCGGGTTGTTCTTGAATATCTCGGCTACTTTGGAGAGGCTTATCTCCTGTACGATGTCCCGAGGTATGATATTCACGGAAAAAAAGTGTTTGAATCCAATGACAAGGTCTATTTCGAGGACATCGGAATCCGGAATTTCATTGCCGGAGGAAACCGTGAGCAGGACATAGAAAAGGTTTTGGAGAATGTTGTATATAATCAGTTGATCAATGATGGTTTCAAGGTTCAGGTCGGTCAGCTTAGGGTAGGCGAGGTCGATTTCGTGTGCACGAAAACGGGAAAGACTGCCTATGTCCAGGTCTCTTACATCATTGCGGACGATGAGACGAGAAAGAGGGAGTTCGGACGTTTGGAAAGCATCAATGACAACTACCCAAAATATGTCATATCCCTCACGCCTTTGGTGAAAAGGAGTGACATGAACGGGATAATCCATCTGGGACTCAGGGACTTCCTGATGAATGGACTTTAGTAACCGTTAAATAATAACTTTTTACCGCTTACTTAGCCTAAAAACCATCGTCGGCCGCGTCCAAGGCGACTCTGTCATTCCGAGCGGATGGCGTCGGCTGGGTTGGAGTGCGCGGAATGACGGGACCGAGTCAGGCTAATCCTTCCATCTCAACAACAGAGACATATGACCTTAAAAATAATATCATGGTATTGTCACTATGGAAACTTGACGGCATAAGAAAAGGTCTGCTGGATTACGTCGAGGGCAGGACAGATATGGTCAATTCTCCATCCGATACATTGGTATGAGTCAAGTATTCCCCAAGAATCAGTCATCTGATTATCTTTTTGCTGATGTCCGAAATTTGTGCTATATTTCGGACACTTTTAACGGTTCGCGCCCAATGGAAAGCATTACTCATCAAATAGAAAACGCAATAGAATCTCTTAGAAGGGGGGCTTTCATATTTCCGGCTGATTTTGCATCATTCGGGACACCGGAGGCCGTGACGAAAAGCCTACAGCGCTTAAAATCAAGTGGGATGCTAATCCGCATAGCGCACGGAATATACTATTACCCGAAAATAGACAAACAATATGGACTGGGGATAATCCCTCCAACGACAGAAGAGACGGCGTATGCCATAGCCAAAAGAGACAAGGCGAGAATATGCCCGACAGGGACATTTGCCCTGAACGCTCTTGGCATATCTGCGCAAGTTCCGGGAAATGTCGTGTTCATAACGGACGGAGCGCCCAGAAAAGTCAATGTCGGAAAAGGGAAAGGCATATTGTTCAAACATTCAGACGAATCCAGAAATTTTGCATACGAGTCAAAAGAAATGCAGCTGGTAGTAGCCGCATTGAGAGAGTTGGGGAAAGATGGCGTAAACGAAGATGTTCTGGGGAAAATCCGCACGGTTGTAACCTCCGTCAGCGAGACGCAATTCAAAAACGACATCGCATTGTCCCCGGCCTGGATAAGAAAAGTTTTGCTATCAATATGAAATTCATAACCCTACCTGCATCTACCCAGCAGCAGTTCATACGTGTATTGGGTCACAATTCAGGACTTGACCCTCAGATTATTGAAAAAGACTGGTGGGTTACGGCCGTTTTGAGGGCGGTATTCTCCCTGCCATATTCAGAGTCGCTGTCGTTCAAGGGAGGCACATCGCTTTCAAAGTGCTGGAAACTCATTGAACGCTTCTCCGAGGATGTCGACATCGCTGTCAGTCGTGAATATCTGGGATTCTCCGGAGACCTGTCGAAAACTCAGATAAGCGACAAGCTGAGGCGCACCGCCTGTTCTTTTGTCAGGGAACGGCTTCAGTTCGACATCAAAGATAGAATGCTCGAGCAAGGCGTACCTGAGGATTGTTTTACGGTGGCCGTCAACATCACTCCCATAACGACTACCGACCCAGAAAGAATAGAAATCAGCTATCAGTCAAGGTTCAGCAATAACCCGTATATAAAAAGTCAGGTGATAGTAGAAGTCAGCGGCAGGTCAATGTCCGAGCCGCTGAAACCTGTTGAACTCCGCTCCATTCTCGAAGACAACTTTCCTGAATCCCCATTTGTGGAGCCACCGGTAACAGTAAATGCCGTCGTTCCGGAAAGGACTTTTCTTGAGAAGATATGCCTCCTTCACGAAGAGTTTTCGCATAGCCCTGAGCAGATTCGTGTGGACAGAATGTCCCGTCACCTTTATGACATCATCAAGATAGCCGACACCGACATAGCAGACCGGGCGTTGTCAGACCATCGTTTATGGAACAGCATCATTGAGCACAGGCATAAATTCATCGGGCTGAAAGGTTTCAACTACACATCATTGTCTCCAAACAGAATCTGCATCGTCCCACCTGATGCAATCCTTGAACAATGGCGCAAGGATTATTACGCAATGCGGGAGATTATGATCTATGGCGAATCACCCGACTTCGATGATTTGATTGGGCAGATCAGACATCTGAATCTGCGGATCAACAATTGTTGATAACTGTTCCCTGGCCACCAAAGGCTATTGCAGTATAAAACCGTTTGGGACAGTAACATTGTCAAGCCTTCCTAAACGATACGGTTTTAGAAGTTGTTTTGAAATGGTCCCCGAATTTAATTATGCGGAATTTTTGAGACAGTTTCGGCTTTGGAAGAGGGAGCGTAGCAGTAGCTACGTGACCGATGAGAAAGATGAAAATGGCCGAAAATGTACTTTCCTGATTTAGGTTGACTCGGTTTTGTAGATTATTACTGATAAAGGTT
>CAVIGZ010000066.1:0-10651 GCA_963642565.1 Bacteroidaceae bacterium
AGATGAAGATTTTTCACCTCAAAGAACATTTCAAACAAATCAAAACAGCTTCTCAACAATGTAGAGCCAAAAGCCTATTGGTTAGGGTTGAGAGAGCCGTAGAAGTAGGAGGCGGTGGCGCCGCCGTCGATCAGGAAGTCGGAACCGGTGATGAATGCGCCTCTGGGGGTCATCAGGAGTTCGGCGATGTTGGCGACCTCGTCGGCGGTGCCGGGTCTGCGAGCAGGGCACTTCACGAACATATTCTTGTAAAGTCGCCGCGCGGACCATTGTATTCGTCCAAGGCTAACGGGGTGACGATCTCTTGCACGGGGAGATGCGGCTGTGAAAAGCGAGCATATTAATGAAAATTTTATGTATTTCTTAAAAATATTATTGTTTTTCATAAATTAGTTAATATATTTGCGAAGATGCGGTACGGAAAGGAATCCGGCCGGCAAACTTTTAAATAAGCAAAACATTATGATTACCTGGTGGACATCACTTAGTGCGGCGATGCAGGTCCTTTGGGCCGTCACGCTCTCGGCGTCGCTGATTTTCGTCATTCAGACTGTCCTGACATTTCTGGGGCTCGGGGACCACGGCACGGATTTCGATCTGGACACATCGGACGGATCGTTTGACACGGATCCTTCGATGAATCTCCTGACTTTCCGCAATCTGGTCAACTTCTGCCTCGGATTCGGATGGACGGCGGTGCTTATGCACGACAAGATTCAGTCCAACGCGCTGCTGATCATCATCTCGGTCATCGTCGGGATGCTTCTGGTCGCGGTCGTGATGTGGATCTTCAAGTGGCTGAGCGGAATGCAGCAGACAGGCAACATCGATGTCCACAGGTCGGCCGTCGGATGCGAGGGCAAGGTCTATCTCACAATCCCCGGCGGGCGCAGGGGCGAAGGCAAGGTCCAGATCACGATCAACAACGCCGTCAGGGAATATGACGCCGTCACGGACGGGGACCCCATCCCGAACGGAAAGGCCATCAAGGTCACTGATGTCATCAATGACTACACCCTGCTGGTTGAGGAACTGACCCCTACCATCATCTGATCACTCCGGAGCGGCATAGACAATTCCAACCTTACCTGATATAAAATTATAAACTCATTAAAGATTTCGAATATGGAACTTTCTCTGATCCTTATCATCGTCGCTGTCATATTCGTGACATTCTCGGCGATTCTCAGGCGCTACCGCCGCTGTCCTTCGGACAAGGTGATGGTCATCTACGGCAAGACAGGCAAGAACAAGAGCGGATCGATCTCGTCCGCGCGCTGCATCCACGGAGGGGCGGCCTTCGTCTGGCCTGTGTTCCAGGACTATGCTTTCCTTGACCTCAAGCCGATCTCGATCGAGTGCAACCTCACCAACGCGCTTTCGAAGCAGAACATACGCGTCGATGTGCCTTGCCGCTTCACCGTCGGCATCTCCACCGAGCCGGACAGCATGACAAACGCGGCCGAAAGACTTCTCGGACTCTCCATCGACAACATCCAGAGCATCGCCACAGACATCCTTTTCGGACAGCTCCGTCTGGTGATCGCCACCATGGAGATCGAGGAGATCAACTCCGACCGCGACAAATTCCTCGTTGCCGTCAGCCAGAACGTGGAAGCCGAGCTCCGCAAGATCGGCCTCAAGCTCATCAACGTGAACGTGACCGACATCCGTGACGAATCCGGCTACATCGAGGCTCTCGGCAAGGAAGCCGCCGCAAAAGCCATCAACGACGCCAAGAAGAGCGTGGCCGAGCAGAACCGCTACGGTGAGATCGGCAAGGCCGAGGCCGACAGGGACAAGGACATCAGAATCGCAGAGACCCAGAGGGACACCCGTATCAAGACCGCCGCGGCCAACGCCCTTGCGGTACAGGGTGAGAACACCTCCAAGATCGACATAGCCAATTCCGACGCCCTTCGCCGCGAGAAAGAGGCCGAGGCGGCGCGCGTGGCAGTGGCCGCTGAGAAAGTACAGGCCGCCAAGGCCCTTCAGGAGGCCTATCAAAGCGAGCGCGACGCCGAGCTTGCCCGCGCCGAGAGAGAAAGGGCGACACAGCAGGCCAACATCGTCGTGCCGGCCCAAATCGACAAGGAGAAGCTCATCATCGAGGCCGAGGCCGAAGCCGAGAAGGTCCGCAGGATGGCGAAGGGTGAGGCCGACGCGATCTTCGCTAAGATGGACGCCCAGGCCCGCGGTACCCTTGAGATCCTGTCCAAGCAGGCCGAAGGTTTCAACGAGATGGTCAAGGCCGCTTCCGGGGATCCTCAGAAGGCTGTCCTCATGCTCATCGCCGACAAGCTGCCTGAACTCGTCAAGACTCAGGTCGAGGCTGTCAAGGGCATAAAGATCGACAAGGTCACCGTCTGGGACGGCAACGGCGAAGGAAAGAACGGCAAGACATCCACCGCAAACTTCATCTCCGGCCTGATGGGTTCCGTACCTCCGCTCCAGGACCTGTTCAAGATGGCCGGCATGAATCTGCCTGACTACCTCAAAGGCAAGGAAGAATCCAGGCCGGAAGAGCAGCCCGCTGAAGAAAACATTGAAAAATAATCGTCATGCCGATAGTAGTAAATGTCGATGTGATGCTGGCCAGGCGGAAGATGACTTCCGCCGAGCTGGCTGACAAGATCGGGCTTTCAGCGGTGAACCTGTCGATTCTGAAGACCGGCAAGGCCAAGGGTGTCCGGTTCAGCACACTCGACGCGCTCTGCAAGGCGTTGGACTGTCAGCCCGGGGATCTGCTTGAGTACAACGGTGAGAATGCTGAATGAACACGATCAATATGAAAAGAACAATCCTTCTGGCGGCCGTGCTGACGGCCGCCTTCTGCGTCGGAACAGATGTCACGGCACAGAGAAAGGTCAAGAAAAGCCAACTGATTCTTGATGGTACGGCAGTGAATGTCAATTCGTTGGCAAGAACATCTCCGGTCGAGGAGAAGTTGAAGACCAAAAATACTCCCGGGATCGAATATGCTCCCACAAAGACCGTCTATCTCTACCCGAAGGGACAGGAAGCGGATCAGGGAATAGTCGAGAACGGCATCACCGTAACTCAGGGACCGCTTGTGTCCAACGGGCTCAAAGGAGCCGAGAAGGCCGGCGGCTGGGGATTCGTCCTCAATGTGACGGACAGTGCGAGGATCGACATATTCATGCCGGAAAGGCCCAACGGGCAGATGGTCATCGCATGTCCCGGCGGAGGCTACGCCGGTCTCTCAACATGGAACGAAGGGACATATGCGGCCAAATGGCTGAACGACAGGGGCATCGCATGTGCGGTGCTCAAGTACCGTCTTCCAAATGGCCACAGGGAGGTGCCGCTTCAGGACGTGCACAACGCATTCCGTTATTGCAGACACCATTCCGAGGATTGGGGAATAAAGCAAATCGGTGTGATGGGATTCTCGGCCGGAGGGCATCTCGCCAGCACGGCGGAGACGATGTATGCGGACTCCACGACAAGGCCTGACTTCGCGGTTCTTCTCTACCCTGTCATCCTTATGGACGAGAACGCCACACACCATGGATCGGTAGATAATCTTCTGGGAAGCGAGGAGTTCCGGACCGGAAGGGAGGACAAGACGTTCGAGGAGTGGTACAATGGAATTGATGACTATGCCGGACTGAAAAGGATGTACACCACTTACCGTGATGTGACACCTTCCACTCCCCCGACATTCATCGGTGTGAGCACCTACGACAAGACTGTACCGGTTGTCAGCTCCGTGAAGTTCTATCAGGCTCTTGTCAGGAACAAGGTTCCGTCCGAACTTCACATCTACCCTAAAGGAGGTCACGGCTGGGGATTCACTGACCTTGGCATCGGACTGGATCCGAAAGTCTGCAAGGACAATCTGGGATCTTGCAGGCCGGAGTTCTCGGCGGCTCTGGAAAGGTGGCTCGGACAGCAACTGGAAAGCGTGAACGGCAAGAAGGAGTCTCCAAAAGTAGCCTGCGAACAGTTCTGCCGCAAGCCCGACAAGGTTGTCTGTCTGTACCCTGAAGGTCAGAATGTCGATAAGGGAATCGAAGGAGTCACACTCGGCCCCGGCGAATCGAACGGCTGCACAAAGCCGGAGGAACTTACCAAGGACATGAATCTGAAGTTCACCGGAGACAGCGCAAGGTTCGAGCTTTACCTTGCGAAGAATCCGAACGGGAAGATGGTCATCATCTGTCCGGGCGGAGCGTATTGGTTCACTGCCTTCGTCCATGAAGGTCAGTACGCCGCAGAATGGCTCAACAGTCAGGGCATCAGCGCCGCAGTGGTGAAATACAGGCTTCCTTACGGTCATTGGAACGTGCCTCTGAACGATGTCCAGAACGTGTTCCGCTACTGCCGTCACTACGCTCCGCAGTGGGGTGTGAGCCAGATCGGCGTGATGGGATTCTCCGCCGGAGGACATCTCGCCGCCACGGCATCGACACAGTACATTGACGCCGTGACAAGGCCTGATTTCTCGATCCTTGTCTATCCTGTCATCTCCTCCGAGCCGGGAGTAGGCCACGAAGGCAGTTTCAACAACCTGATCGGCACGGAGAAAGGCTGGTACAACAGGAAGGGCAAGGACTTCGAGACATGGGACGAGGGCAAGAGAAAGTTCGAGGCGCTCAAGGAAAGATATTCATTGGACAAGCAGGTCAGCGCAGACACGCCCAAGACTTTCATAATCTTCAGTTCCAATGACTACGGGGTACCTCCGGAGAACGAGGTGCGCTACTTCAACGCCCTTGTAAAGAACGGTGTCCCTTGCGAGATGCACGCCTTCCCGGACGGTGTCCACGGCTACGGCTTCAAGAACGCCAAGTACTGCGACGATCCTATTCAGGAATATAGAAGCGACTTTCTCGCGTCCATGGCCCGTTTCCTCAAAGAACTTTAGCGGAGAACTCGGTCACTTAACTCAAACCACACAATAATTAAGAGCCATCCTCAAATCGGGGATGGCTCTGTTTTTAAACGCAGGACGGAATGTCCGGGAATATCTTCATTAAACTACTCGGCCTCCGTGGTCTCGCCAGGCATCATCACAACCTCGACGAAGTTGCCGGAGTTGTAGAGTCTGGCAGCGGCTTCGCGGATGCCTTCCTTGGTCAGACCGCCTACCGCAGCCTCCCACTCCTTGTCGTAGTCGTAGCCGTTACGGAAGTAGCGCAGAAGCCCTGACAGCCAGTAGGAGTTGTTGATCCGGCTCTCAGGAACATTCTTTTTGAAATGCTCCACAGTCCTCGTGAACTGCTCGTCCGTAGGGCCTTCCTCGGCAAGTTTCCGCAGGCCGTCCCGGGCAAGAGTCCTCAGTTTCCCGGCAAGAGCCGGCTTACTGTTGAAGTAAACCTGAAGCAGATACCTTCCATCGGGATCCTTGCGGGCGTCAGCCGCAGTGGAAGCGCCGTAAGTGCCGCCCTCATCCTCGCGGAGAGTCTCGGTGTAGATCTGATCGAGGATGTAGCTCACGGCGCTGGCAAGAGTCTGATCCTTGACGGAGAACGGACGGTAGTCGCTATAGACCTGAAGGACGGTCGTAAGCGGAGTCTCCATCTTCCGGTCAAACACATCGGAGACATTTCCCTTCACAAGCCGAGGCTGCACATCAACCCACTTCGGAGCCTTCTTCCCTTTTGGAAGAGAGCCGATATATTTCTCCACCAGAGGCTTGAGAGTGTCAAGGTTGACGTCGCCCACAATCACCATCGTGGCTCCGGCCACGTCGGCGAAGAGCCTGCGGTAGTTCCTCTCGATGGCCTGGAGGCTGGCCTTCTGGAGCTTTTCCATCGAAAGAACCTCGTTTCTCGGATTGTCATTGTAGAGAACCTTGTTGAATCTCTTCTGGAAAGCGTAGTTAGGGGTGTTCTCGAGGTTCGGGAGCACAGCCTTGAGCTGGGCAGTGGCGTTGTCAAACTCCTCCTGGTCAAAGCGGGGATCTGTGAACTCAAGGTAAAGAAGCTGGAAAGCGGTCTCCAGATCCTTCACGGAAGAGTTCCCGGATATTCCGTTGTACAGGCCATCAATGAAAGGATTTACGCTGACCATCTTCCCGGAAAGCATCTTGGAAAGATCCGTACTCTTGAACTTGGACAGACCCTGGGCACTTTGGAACACACTGTAGATGCTGCCGTCAAAAGAAGGCATATCCTCGGTCGGGATAAGGCTTTCTCCGCCTGCCTTGTAGAGCGAGAAGATTATCTGATCCTTCTTGTAGTCGGTCGGAAGAACCACGACTCTCACTCCGTTTGAAAGAGTCCACTGTGTCGCATCATAGATGGTCGTGGAGGTCTTCTTAACCTTTCCGCCCTGAAGTGCGGCGGGATCCATCAGCGGTTCAGACGCCGTTTCCTCAACTGGAGCCGCAATCTCGGATTTCTTCACTTCCTCGATGACCTGAAGGAGCTGCTCCGCCGTAGGAGTGGCGATGCCTTCCTTCTCCGGACCGCTGTAGATGACCACCAGACTGTTCTGCTCGGCGAACATCTGGGCAACGACCTGATTCAGGACATTGGCGTCCAACTTGCCGAAAATGACCTTCACCAATTCAAGCCTGGCCGCCGGCTCCATGTAGGCGGAATTGTTGAAGAAATTGTTGATCAACGGGTTGACAAACTCGCTGTTCTTCCTGGTGTCGGCGCTGTTCGCAGCCTTCTCGTAGGCAGCGATGATGTCGGCCTTGGCCCTTGACACCTCGCCTTCGGAGAATCCGAATCTCTTCATCCTCTCAAGCTCCGTGACAAAGGCCTTGAAACCGCCGAGGATGTTGTCCTCCTTGAGGCTCACGCTACCGTCTCTGCCCTCGATCGCCTCACAGAGTTTGCCGATTCCGAAACTTCCGTAGAGAAAAGGAGAGTCAGCCTTTGAGGTGATGTCGTTGAAACGCTCCGACATCACTCCCTGGACCACGCTCTCGATCAGATCGACCATCAGACCGGCCGCGGTGGAATTGAGAGCCTCATCCCTGGCCTCGCTCTCCCAAATCATCTCCACTGACGGAGATGTCGTCTCGGGATCAGTCAGGACAGCCACACGCGGCTCGGAGAACTCCTCGAACCGGATTTTCTCCTTTGCCTTTGGGTTGACTGCGGCCGGGATGTCGGCGAAGATCGACTTGATCTTTCCCTCGACGGCGTCCACGTCCACATCTCCGACAACGATGACCGCCTGCATGTCAGGACGGTACCATGTCCGGTAGAAGTTCACAAGGCTCTCCGGCTTGAAAGTCTCAAGGTTCTCCTTGCTTCCGATCAGGGTGCAGGTGGCGTACTTCGAGTCACCGTAGAGGTAAGGAAGGGACTTCTCGAAAGTCCTCCACCCGGCGTTCCTGCGGGAACGTCTCTCCTCGATGATCACCGGACGCTCCTTGTCGATCTCGGCAGGATCGTTCGTCACGAAATGCGAGTAGTCGTGCAGGATCAGAAGGCAGGTGTCCACAACGGACTCCCTGACCAAAGGAATGTTGTTGAGCATGTAGGTGGTCTGGTCAATGCCGGTGGCGGCGTTCACATTTCCGCCGAAAGAGGCCCCGATGCTCTGGAGCCAGTTCAGAATCCCCTTGCCGGGGAAGTTTTTCGTGCCGTTAAAGCACATGTGCTCAAGGAAATGCGCAAGACCGTCCTGATCCGGGGTCTCCTGAATGGCTCCGACATTGGTGGCGAGATAGAACTCGGCTCTGCCCGCCGGCTTGTCATTGTGTCTGATGTAATAGGTCAGACCGTTCTCCAGCTTTCCGACCTTGACCGCCGGGTCGTTCGGAAGCTGCGACATCTGCGCCCCGGCCACAAAAGCGGAAGCCGTAAGCAGGAATGCGGAGATGAAAATCAAAACTCTTTTCATACTAAACGATGTTTGAATTATTTTTTCATGTATTCTTAATACTGCAAATCTACATCAAAATTCCCGATAATTGATTTTTTACACGTCACTTAATATGCCCATACCTGCGGAAGTTGGAGCAAAAACGATTATATTTGCAGTGTTATAAGAGACTCTTATGTTCGAGGATTTCAGACTGAGGACCTTCATGGCCGTGGCCGGGAACGGCAGCTTCACCCTCGCCGCCAAAGCGCTCGGCGTCACCCAACCGGCTGTCAGCCAGAACATCGCGGAACTGGAAAGGAGCCTGGGAGCGGAGCTGTTCACCAGAGGCAGAGGCGCGGTGACCCTGACGGAGGCCGGAATCGCTTTCAAGGAATATGCCGACAGAATCCTGTACTGGTACTCCGCCGCCGGACGGATGTTCGGCCCGTCGGGCAAGCTCACCGCGAACAAGCCCGTCAGCATCTCCGCCAGCGGCTTAATCGCCAGCCATATCCTATCCGAAGCTCTCTCAAAACTACTGACTTTCAATCCGTCCCTGACATTCTCGATTCACAGCGAATCTTCCCCGGACGATTCAGACATAAGGATTTACGCAAAAAGACACGTGGTCGAGCCTTCGTTCGAGGACATAGGCTCGTACTTGTTCAGCGTGACGGCATCAGCGGTCAGCTCCAACCTGGGATATTCAAAGATCTCTGACCTGAAAGGCCTTCCGCAAAGAGCCAGGCTCGCGGTTCCGGAAACATATTCAGAGATTCTGCCGCCGGACCTGAAAGCGCGCGTGGCGGTTGTGTCGGATTCCGCCGAAGCCGTCGTGAAACTGGTCGCGGACTCCCCCGACATCATAGGCATGCTCCCCTCCCCAGCCGCCCCGTCCGAGCTCATCGCACTCCCGGCACCGCTCCCGTACCTGACTCTTGATCTGCATCTTGAAGCCACAGATGCCACAAATCCAATTGCCGCAGCCCTGCGCCGCATTCTTTGCGACCAGTATCCAGATTAAAAGTCAACCGAATTGTTGTGGTTCTATTAAGAGTCGTCCTTGCCACTGATGATCAATGTGACAAGGTCTTCGACATCCTCGTTTGCGATCTCCAAATCAAATGCCTCAGGATCAAACGATTCGCCTTCCCGCAGCCCGAGCCATTCCTCATAAGAGGCCTTCTCTTTCGGCTCAGCGGTCTTTCCAGATAAGATGTCAAGCATTTGCGCATAGCCCCACACTCCTCCGACATCCTCCGGAGGGCAAGCCCCTTTGCCTGACATCACACATATATCTTCGCCACGGAAAGGCTCGTCACTGACCGAAGAGACTCTGACATTGTGAATCCAGCCATCTCCGAAATCATATTCAAAAGAAATCGTGCTGCCTTTTTGGGGCAGAACGTCGGCAACGGTGACGGTCATCTCGTCTATATGTCTGTTTCTACAACCCAAATTGAAGCTTTCTCTTTCATCAATATTGTCTCTGGACGTATAGTACACATCGCCTTTGGTGAATTGAGAAAGATGATAACCGGCCCAACCGAATGCGGTGATGAGTATCTTTCCAAGATTCCCTAACCAAAGGTTTGACGGCACCTTTATCCTTCTGAACACCTTGACAGGACATTGTTCGATGGAAGCGTATATGATATATGTCTTAGATGGTTTGCTTGAGTCAATCAGCCGGTCGGCCTTTGATTTTTTCCCTCTTTTGGATCCTCCGGCATTTCCAGTCCTTTGACCATTCTTAGGGTTAGTCTTTCCGCCACCACCGGCAGTCGAATATGCCGCTGTCTTAGCCTGCATCATTTCGAAGAACGAAACCATCAATGAGATTTCCGCCTCCGATATTCCCGGATAATCTTTCTCGATCACCTTTTTGAGTTCGTCACGTTCCTTATCAGTCATATTGAAATAGCAGTATTTCCTGCAAGGTAGTCATTTTATCCGGAATCCAGATGAGATGGCGCCAAAATCTGCATCGAAAGAAATAACAAATAAAGAACTATCTTTGCAAAACTAAATAGACAATAAGATGAGTAAGTTAATAAGTACTGATAATGATTATAGCCTTTGGATAAATCAACTTGTTGAACGTTACCGCAGTTGTCAAATACGTGCAACGGTCAAGGCATACGAAGAATTACTAAGATTCTATTGGTCAACTGGAGAAGACATCATAAAGAAGAAAGCTGAAAGCAGGTGGGGTGAAGGAGTCATCAACTCAATCAGTCAAGATCTGACATCTGCACTGCCTGGTGTCAAAGGCTTATCACCAACTAATCTTGGATATGCGAAAAGATTCTACTCTCTTTATTCTCAACTCGATACATTTTACCCACAGCTTGTGGGTAAAACTGAATATGAACAACTGAAGTCAATCATCTTCCGCATCCCGTGGGGGCATCAGCGTTACCTCATTGACAAATTCTACAACAACCCGAAAAGGGCATTCTACTATGTGCGCCTGACTCTTGAGAAAGGCTGGTCGAGGGCGGTCCTTTTGAATGCAATCGATCTAGTGGTTTGTAACATCTAAATGTTGTATAAAATCAAAAATAATTGTATTTTTGTTGAGCGAAACTCAACACATTACGATTATGCCTATAGTGAAGTACGAGGTGAGCCTGTCGGCGGCGGAGCGCAAACGGCTTACCAAACTTGTGAAGTCCGGCAAGAAGCCGGCCAGAACTATCCTGCGTGCCAATATTCTGCTTGCGGTGGACAAGAATGGAGGGAATCCCATGACGGTTCAGGAAGCGGCCCGCGCTTTCAACACTTCCGCCACGACAGTGCAGAACATACGGACGAGTTTCGGAGAAAAGGGTCTCGACTCCACTCTGTGCCGGAA
>CAVIGZ010000067.1:0-10559 GCA_963642565.1 Bacteroidaceae bacterium
CTGAAGTTTTTCACTCTCAACCCTTCAAACAAACAAATCAAAACAGCTTCTAAATCGGCAGTACGCCAGATTATTTTTATCACCATTGTTATTTCCTTATGGAGTCAGAAAAATCTGAGAAAGATTTGGTTGTCGATGTCACATCGACAGAAGTTCACATCGCGCTGATGGAAAACCATCGGCTGATTGAACTCAACAAGGAGTCCAGCAAAGGGCGCAGTTTTTCCGTCGGGGATGTTTACCTGGGGAAAGTGAAGAAGATTCTTCCTGCGCTCAACGCTGCCTTTGTGGACATCGGAGACAAGAAGGAAGCATTTGTCCATTATCTGGATCTCGGGTTCTACTTCACCTCGTTCGACGAGTTCGTGCGCAAGAGCAACCCGAACACGGATCTCGGCAAACTCTACTCAAGCATCCCCGTCGGGCCGATCCTTGAGAAGGAGGGGCGCATCGAGAACGTGCTGAAGCCGGGCCAGATGATGATAGTGCAGATCGTCAAGGAACCGATCTCCACGAAAGGGTCACGACTGACCGCGGAAATTTCATTGGCAGGACGCAACATTGTACTGATTCCCTTCGCAGAGAAGGTGAGCATTTCCCAAAAGATTTCCTCAAAGGAGGAAAAAAGAAGACTTGAGACCCTTGTCAGGAGCATTCTTCCAAAGAACTACGGGGCGATCATCCGCACAGCCGCGGAAGGCAAGAAAGCCGCCGTCCTGGTGGCCGAGCTGAAATCCCTGATCGAGAAATGGGAGTCCTCCTGGAAGAAGGTGGCCAAGTCGAAAGGCATCCAGTTGCTCTTCACCGAGTACAGCAAGACCACCACCATCCTCAGGGATCTCCTGAACGACTCGTTCTCGAACATCTACGTCAACAGCGAGGACATCTACGAGGAGACCAGAAAGTACATTTCCCTGATCTCTCCGGATCAGGAAAAGATCGTGAAGCTGTACAACGGCAAGGATCCCATCTTTGACCACTTCGAGGTCACGAGACAGATCAAAAGCTCTTTCGGCAAGGTGGTGCCGATGAAGCAGGGAGCCTATCTGGTCATCGAGACGACCGAGGCCCTGAACGTGATCGACGTGAACAGCGGCAGCCGCGCCAAGACCGACAATCAGGAGGAGAACACCTTCGAGGTCAACAAGATCGCGGCGGAGGAGATCGCCCGGCAGTTAAGGCTCAGGGACATGGGAGGAATCGTGATCGTGGATTTCATCGACATGGATTCCGGAGAGCACCGCAATGAACTTCACAAGTACATGCAATCGCTCATGGAAAATGACCGGGCCAAGCACAACGTGCTGCCTCTCACCAAGTTCGGCTTGATGCAGATCACCCGTCAGAGAATCCGTCCGGTGACCGAGATCAACACCGCGGAGATCTGCCCCGTGTGCCACGGCACCGGCAAGATCTCATCAAGCGCGGTGATCGACGAGCAGATCGAGCGGAACATAGCCTACAACGTGGAGCACGGGAAGACAAACATCACGCTCAAGGTCAGCCCTATTCTGGGAGCCTATCTGAAGCGCGGAGCCACAATGCTCTCGGACAAATCCTTCCTCGGGAAATGGAAGAAAAAGTACAAATGCCGGATCAACCTCGTCGAGGTGACCGACTATTCAGTTCTGCAGAATGAACTTTATGATGAGAAAGGGGACAGGCTTTAGTCCCCTTTTTTCGTGTCACATCCGATCCTCTCAGAAGACCGCCTTGGTGGAGACCCCATCGGAATAGTCCTGAAAGATGACAGGGCCTGTGATCGTGCGCTTCGAAGAGAAGACTTTCTTCCTTACCGGAGGGAGTATGCCTTCATGGAAGCCCTGTGTGAGTCTTTGTTGAGTTCATAGTCCGCAGGCTTGCTCTGCGCAGGGCACCCGAGCGGCAGCAACAGCGCCGCCAGAAAAAGCGACAAGGCTGCCGCCAATCTTAGAAGCTGTTCTGAAATAATATCACGAATGGACTTGCCCCGTACAGGCTACTTGCCCTCAACGAATATCAGCCCCTTCGGATAGACGTACTCGTTGTTCACGTATTTGATTTCGAGCAGCGGACACTGCATGAATTCGGTGTAGGTCTCCTGAAGGAAATTCTCCTTAAGGCCGGCATTCAGCTTGACCGTCCCGAGAGCATTGCAGCCGTTGAAGCAGAAACTTTCGAATTCAGTGACATTGGACAGGTCGAGTGACGTGATGCCGCTGCCCGAGAATGCGCCGCTGCCGACCTTGGTCACACCGGACGGCACATCCAGATTCTTGAGGCTCTTGCAGCCTTTGAACATATTCTGATAGATTTCCTTCAGATTGTCAGGGAGCCTCACATCAGAGAGGGAGGTACAGCCTTCGAACATACTGTAGCTCATCAGCCCCACATTGTGCGGCAACGCAATGCTCTTGAGGGAAGTGCAGTTCTGGAAGCACCCGTGCAGCTCCTGCATCGAGTCTCCCTCGAAAGTGACTTTCGCAAGCTTGGTGCAGCCGTAGAATGCCGAACCTTGAATCTTCTGTACCGATGCCGGGATCACGATCTCCTGAATGGGAGTCTCGCGGAATGCGCTGTTGGAGATCTCCTCCAGCGAGGCCGAAAGCTTGACGGACTTGATATTGCATCCTCTGAACGAGTCGCCGCGCATCACCGTGACCGGATATTTCTTCCCGTTGTAGTCTATATTGTCCGGAATCACTACATCCTTGCCGTCCACGGCGACCTTGACGACCTCGGAGATGAACGCATGCCCGGCACCGCCGTTCCTGCCGTTATGCAGCACATAAGTGATGCCCTCGATGTCCACGGTGGCGCCGGATTCATCTTCGCCCACTATGACCCCGGTATGTGTTCCGTCTGATGAGGAGACCGCTTTCTTGTCCGGTTGCGGATCCCAGACGGTCCATTCCTGAGAGAGAGCATTCTCATAGCCGCCGTGCTCCTCGAAATATTTCTTCGTGTCATCGCTGATGAAGCCGTCCAGCGTGAAGATCGGCTTCAGGGACGAGCGCAGCACGGTTTTGTAGTATGTACCGGAAAGGATATCGACAAGATCGTTGTGAAGTCCGTTGATGACCCAGTTGTAGGTGTCGTCTCCCATCTTGTACTCGTCCTTGATCTCGTTGTACTTGCTCACCATTCCGTTCAGCGCATTCACCCTGCCCCAGAGTTCGGCCTTCACAAGTTCTTCATATCTCCAGTGCGCCGGAGTCAGCGTCACGATGTAGCCGTCCTCGAACAATCCGTTGAGCAGCACGTATTCATCCACAAGGCTCTGATTGTCCAAAGTGTTGACATGCGGCAGTTTTTCCGACCATTTCACTTGATCGTCGGCATTTTTCGGAGGTGTCGATGGCTTCACTTTCTTTACACCATACTCCGCCTCGATAGGATAGCCGAGCGGAGCGAAGAGGGCGGTGTGAGTCTCAGGCAATCTGACAGTAGGGGCCTCATCCTCAGCATTCCTGTTGCCGTCAGGACCCAACATCGCGTCAGCACGTCTCTCCAGTTCGCTGTCGCGGTCTGAATTGCCGGCAGACTTCTTCGCGGGAAGTTTTTTTGTGACATCAAGACCGGTTTTCTCCTTGATCTGCTGTCCGACTTTCTGCTTTACTTTCCGGGCAGCCTGATCGACCTGGTCATCAACTTCCTTTTCAACTTTCCGATCAACCGTCTGCTCGACTTTTTCCGCAGCCTTTTCCGCCGCTTTCTTGAGTTTGTCCTTTAAAGACTGGGCCGATGCGCATGGTGCCACGCAGAGAACCGCCAGACTGACGACAAGTGCCGCTCGTGTGTTCATAGAGTGTTGTTTATGTCAAAGTTATACAATATTCACGGCAAATCCTTTATCTCACACGGATTTTCCGTCCTATTCTGAGGGTTGTGGTCTCCTTGATTCCGTTCAGTCGGCACAGAGCGTTGACCGAGGTATGGTACTTCCTGGCAAGAGCGCCCAAAGTGTCGCCCTGACGGATGGTGTGGTACTGGGCCGCGGCCAACGCCTTCCTCTCGGCCTCGGCCTTCTTTGCTGCCTCCTCCTTGTCCTTGGCATCGCCCTCAAGAATGTCGATCTCCTCCTGCTCGCTCTCCGGAACATACTTGCTGCCAGCGTTCAGGTACTTCTTCTTCAGCACGAAAAGCCTGTGCCTCAATGTGCCGGACTGGAAATCTATCAACCATTCCGGATCGAAGGCATAGCCCTTGTAACGGGTCTCGAAGTGGAGATGAGGCCCTGTCGAGCGTCCCGTAGAGCCGCCGAGGCCGATGATCGTCCCGGCGTTAACCCATTGGTCATCCTCCACATAGATCTTGGAAAGATGCCCGTAGAAAGTCTCAAGCCCGTTGTCGTGACGGAGGATCACAAGATTGCCGTAGCCTTTGTAGTACTTGGAGATCCGCACCTTTCCGTCAAACGCGGCATAGACCGGAGTTCCTGTGTGCAGCGGGAGATCCACCCCCTGATGGCGGCGGCGGTGACGGTAGCCGAACTTTGAATACACCTCCGTCTGATTGGGGCACCTGTACTCGCTCAATGTGTCAACGATCCAAAGCGCTATCTCCTCGGGAAGCTCATCAAGCGGGACATGGTAGGGATCCGGATGATCATGGGTCCAGAACTCGTTGAAGATCTGATGGTCCCTGGCGTAGCCGGCATCCTTGAAGTACTTCCATGTGTTGTCCGAAAGGAGCAGGATCTTGATGTGCGGGTCAGCGGTGTCGATCGTGTCAAGAGCCTCGGCTCTGTTCGGATCCAATGACTGCACGGACTCCCGTGAGATCCGCGGAACAAGAATCTCCGCCTGTTTCCTTGTCTTTATCGTGGTGTCCTGCGCCGCGGCCGGGGATGCGGCAAGAGCTGTGACGATGATGCCTGTGAAGAATTTTCCGCAATCCATCCGTCTAAAGTTTAGCGTCGAACCTCTCGGCGAGAAGCCTCTTTGTCTCCTCGACCTTTTCTTCCAGAAGAGCCTCCGACGTGGCCTCACAGATGAATCTCAGGTAAGGTTCCGTGTTGGAAGGGCGGATGTTGAACCACCAGGAAGGGAACTCCACCCTGTAGCCGTCGAACGACATCTCCGCCGTCGGCTTCTCCTTGGAGACGAAATGTTCCCTGACAGCGTCCATCGCACCTTTCTTGTCCTCAAGACGGAAGTTGATCTCTCCCGAGTTCCGGTAGCGCGCGATCCTGCCGACTAGTTCATGAAGTGTGACACCTTTCTTCTTCATGGCGGCGACAACCCTCAAAATCAGGATCGATGCGAGGAGACCGCTGTCTGAATAGAAGAAATCCCGGAAATAGTAGTGTCCGGCGAGCTCCCCGCCCCAGACCCCGTCCAGTTCACGGAGTTTCCTTGCGGCGAAGGCGCGGCCGACCTTCCAGGTCTCCATCCGGCACCCCATCGGAGTGAGGTACTCACCTACCGCCTTGGAACTTCGGATGTCCTGAAGAACGGTTCCTGTCTCATGTCTCTCATCCACGAAATAGTGACCCAGCACGGCGATCATCAGATCCGGAGAGACGAACTGTCCCTCGTTGTCCACGAACATCACACGGTCGGCATCCCCGTCGTAGATGACTCCCACATCGGCCCCGGTCTTTACCACCAAAGCCTGAAGCGGCTCGACATTTCTGGGGATCAGCGGGTTAGGCTCGTGGTTCGGAAAATTGCCGTCCATGTCTTCGAACATGTAGGCCGGAGCGTCACCGAAGATCTCGCGGGCGTAAAGGCTTGACATTCCGTTTGAGAGGTCAAAGGCGATCCTGATGCCGGAATAGTCTCCCCTGAACTTCAGCAGGAAGTCCAGATAGTCCTTGTGGATGTCCTTCCGGATGACCTGTCCCCTCTTCGCCGCCACCGGAGTCGGCCTTCCGCTCTCTATCCACTCCCGGATCTGTCCGAGACCGGAGTCCAGGCCGACAGGAAGGGCGTTCTCCCGGGAAACCTTCATTCCGTTGTATTCCTTCGGATTGTGCGAGGCCGTGATCTGCACAGAGGCCTTGAATCCGTAGCTGGCGGTTCCGAAATAGACCATCGGAGTCGTGCTGAGTCCGATGTCATGAACATCGGCTCCGGCAGCGGTGATCCCCTTCACGAGACTGTCATGAATCTCCGGAGAGGAAATCCTGCAATCCCGTCCGACAAGAACCTTGTCGGCGCCAAGAAGCTCCGGAAGAAAATAACCCACCTTGTAGGCGGTGTCCCGGTCGAAGTCAACATTATAGACTCCGCGTATGTCGTACGCGTGAAATGCTCCCATGTTTTCCTGATTATTTGATTTTGGTGGCGTACCTTGCAAAAACCTTTCCCTTCGAGATGTTCAGCAATTTTTTCGAGATGATCTTCCTGCGGATCGGAGCGACGTGATCCACGAACATGTCCCCGTCGAGATGTGACATCTCATGCTGCACCATGCGGCATGCGAACTTGTCGAAAGTCTCCGTGACCTTCTCAAGGTCTCCGTTGTAATATTCGACAGTCACGCTTTGGGGTCTCGTGACATCGCAGTAGATGCCGGGGATGCTGAGGCAGCCTTCGGAATATTCACACTTCCTGTCGCTTTCCCAAGTGATGACAGGATTGATCATCACCCTCTTGAAACCTTCAAGATAAGGATAGACATCTGTCATTCCGGTGCCGTCGACGATGAGGACGCGCACGCTCTCGCCCACTTGCGGAGCGGCCAGTCCGCAACCCTCCGATCTGGCGAGGGTCTCCTCCATGTCGGCCACCAGCCTGGCGATCTTCTCCTTTTCCGAGAGATCCGCCGGGGCGGCTTTCTGACGGAGAACCTCCGAACCGTATAAATAGATAGGTAATATCATAACTCCAACCTTTATTTTCTGTTTGTCCTGTCAAGATAGCTTTGCAGGATGATCGCGGCGCTGATCCTGTCCACCGAGGTCTTGTCCCTGCGGTCCTTCGCCTTCATGCCCCCGTCAACCATAGCGCGATGGGCAAGCACGGAAGTAAACCTCTCATCCTCAAGGGTCACGGGGATGCCGGGAAAGGCCTTGGCAAGATTCTTCAGGAACATGTCCACATCGGCGGCGGCCTCTGACGGCCTGTTGTTCATGTTCATCGGATAGCCGACCACGAAGCGGGTTATGGTCTCTCCTTGAGCATAATTTTTGATATATTCTATTATCTTTGCAGCCGGAACCGTGTCCAGAGCCGAGGCAAAAATACCGAGCGGGTCGCTGACCGCGACACCAACGCGCTTGCGTCCGTAGTCTATGCCGATGATTCTGTCCATTGTGTCCCGCAAAGTTAACGAAAAAGGCTTTCAAGTCAAAACAACTTCTTATGTCCAAACAGAAAAAAGGCGGCGCCATCAATAACTACAGGTTCACGATAGTGGATAATGACACCCACGACGAGCTGTGGTCAAGGAGATTCACGAGGGAGGAAGTTCTCGTGACGGCGATCACCGTCATCGTGGTCACCGTCTCAGTCATCTTCTGCTTCATAGCGTTCACCCCGGTACGATCCCTGATCCCGGGCTATCCTGACGCCCGCACGAAGCATGACGCGATCCGGAACGCCATCAGGATAGACTCTCTGGAGAATGTCATAACTAAATGGGAACTGTACTCGGAGAACCTGCGCAGGGTCGTTGACGGTCAGGAGCCTCTCAAGATCGACAGTCTGATGGAAGTCAGGAAACAGTCCGTCTCAAGGACCGGTGACGCGAAGGTGCTGGCGGAGAAGGACTCGCTTCTGAGAAAGGAAGTCGCCGATGAGGACAGATTCGACATCAAGCCACACTCCTCAAATGTACTCCCGATCGAGGGCATGCATTTCTTCACTCCTCTCAAGGGCGTGATCTCGCAAGGCTACGACAAGGCTATGCATCCTTACATCGACATAACCGCTCCGGACAACTCGGTGGTGATGTCAGTCCTGGACGGGACCGTGATCTCCGCCGGATGGACGGACACGGAAGGCTACACGATAAGGATTCAGCACGAGGGAGACATCCTCTCCGTTTACAAGCATAACCAGAAACTTCTGAAGAAGACCGGCGACAAGGTGACGGCCGGCACGCCGATAGCGATCCTCGGCGGCACAGGCTCGCTCTCGGACGGAGACCATCTTCATTTCGAGCTTTGGCACAAGGGAGAGGCTGTCGATCCTACCAAGTACATTAGTTTCTGATGGAGAAGAGGAGAATAGCCCTGCTCGGATCGACAGGCTCGATAGGCAGGCAGACGCTGGATGTCATCAGGGAACACAAGGATCTGTTCGAGGTCGAACTGCTTACATGCAAAGGCAGCGTGGAACTCATGGCTGCGCAGGCCAGGGAGTTCGACGCCAACAATGCGGTCGTCTGCGACGAGACAAAGTACAGGGAACTTTCGGACGCCCTGGACGGGACTGACACCAAGGTGTTCGCAGGAATGAAGTCGGTCTGCGACCTGGTGACGAGCGACAGGGTGGACATCGTGGTGGCAGCGATGGTCGGATTCAGCGGCCTGGCCCCGACAATGTCGGCGATAGGGGCCGGGAAGGTCATCGCCCTGGCCAACAAGGAGACCCTTGTGGCGGCCGGCTCGATCGTGATGGAGATGTCAAGGAAGTACCATGCGCCCATCCTTCCGGTGGACTCGGAGCATTCGGCGATCTTCCAGTGTCTTCTGGCCGCACAGGGCAACGCCGTCAGCAGGATCCACCTGACAGCCTCCGGAGGGCCGTTCAGGACCTGGGACAAGGACAGGATCAGCGGGGCCACCAAGGAGATGGCCCTGAGGCACCCTAACTGGAGCATGGGCGCGAAGATCACGATCGACTCCGCCACAATGATGAACAAAGGCTTCGAGGTGATCGAGGCGAGATGGCTCTTCGACACTCCATGCGACAGGATCAACGTTGTCGTCCACCCGGAATCGATCATCCATTCGATGGTTGAGTATGAGGACGGAGCCGTGCTCGCCCAGCTCGCCTGCCCCGACATGCGCGAGCCTATCCAGTTCGCCATCGCCTTTCCTGAAAGGCTTCCGCTCGCGAACAGGAAACTGGATTTCGCGGAACTCGGCGCCCTCTCGTTCTTCAAGCCGGACACGGAGAAGTTCCCGGCTCTCGCACTGGCATACAGGGCGATCGAGAGGGGCGGGAACATTCCTTGCGCCCTCAACGCCGCCAACGAGGCCGCCGTCGCAGCCTTCCTGCGCGGCCGGATTCCGTTCTACGGCATCTCTGACGTTGTCGGAGAATGCATGGAGTGCGCTCCGTTCGTCAAGGAGCCGTCCGTCGAGGACATATTCAAGACAAACGAGGAAACATATTCATTGGCCCAAAGGAAGATTGAGGCCATCGCTAAGAAAGTTTGATGATGGTTGTTCTGATGAAGATTCTGCAAGTCGTTCTTGCGCTTTCCGTACTTATAGTGATCCACGAGTTCGGTCACTTCACTTTCGCGAAGCTGTTCGGGATCAGGGTGGACAAATTCTTTCTTTTCTTCGATGCCGGCGGCACCAAGCTGTTCAGCACCAAGGGGAAATGGTTCACCAGGATCTTCCCGAAAGCGAAGGATTGGGAGACCGAATACGGCATCGGCTGGCTGCCGTTGGGCGGCTACTGCAAGATCAGCGGGATGATCGACGAGTCTCTTGACACGGAGGCGCTGAAGAACGCTCCGCAGCCGTGGGAGTTCCGCACGAAGAAGGCCTGGCAAAGGCTTTTGGTGATGGGCGGCGGCGTGCTGTACAATTTCGTGTTCGCCATCCTCGCCTACATCGGGATCATGGCCATTTGGGGAAGCGCCTACATCAGCAACGAAGGCAACCGGATCTACACCAACGAGCTGGGTGTCGAGCTCGGCTTCCGCAACGGAGACCACATCATAAGGATGGACGACTACGTTCCGGAGAATTTCGGGATGCTTCAGGCCGATCTCGCGCGCAGGAATGTCAGCAAGGTCTCCGTCCAGAGGGACAACGACACGGTGGATCTCTACATCGACCGCTCCCTGATCGGGGAGCTGCTCAACACTCCGGGGGTGTTCGACCTTGCGGTCCCGTTCGTGGTGGACTCTGTGGCGAGCGCGTCGGCGAACTCCTCCGCAGATCTGAGGCACGATGACAGGATCATCGCTCTGGACAGCGTCAGCACGCCGTTCGTCCAGGATTCAAGACCATACCTTGCGCAGATTCGCGGAGGCTCGGTGACAGCCACGATCCTTCGCGGGGCGGACACGCTTCACGTTCCGCTGCAGGTGGACACGGCCGGAAGGATCGGCGTCCTCATGCAGATTCCGGGAGTGATGACAAAGGAATATTCACTGATCAGCGCAATTCCGGCGGGAGTCAAACTGACTTTCGACACCATCGGCGGCTATCTTCGCGACCTCAAGCTCGTGGCGTCACCGAAAACCGAGGCCTACAAGTCTGTCGGCAGTTTCATCGCGATCGGGCAGGTCTTCCCGGCGACATGGGACTGGTACCGGTTCCTGAACATCCTCGCCCTGCTCTCGATCATGCTCGGGGTGATGAACCTTCTGCCGATTCCGGCGCTTGACGGAGGACACATCGTCTTCTGCATCTACGAGATGGTCACCGGACGCAAGCCGAGCGACAA
>CAVIGZ010000068.1:0-10261 GCA_963642565.1 Bacteroidaceae bacterium
TTCAGGTTCGACCGCTTCTTCCAAGGAAGATAGCGGTGCTATCTGACTGAAGAATCGGGAAGAAGATGAAGATTTTTCACCTCAAAGAACATTTCAAACAAATCAAAACAGCTTCTGAGACACGGTCCCGATCCGGCAGGTCCGGAGGTCTGATGAATCTACAGTTTGGCGACCTGGGTAGCGTTACGATACTCAGCCGGAGTCTGCCCTGTCATGTGCCGGAACGCCGTGAAGAAATAGTCATGGTTGTTGTAACCGACCTTGTAGGCCACCTCCTTGATGCTCATGGACGTGTTGGTCAGCAACTCCTTGGCCTTGCTCATCCGCACCTCGTTGATGAAACGCGCCGGAGAAAACCCTGTGTACTCCTTAAAGGTCTTACGGAAAGAGGAATAGCTAAGGCAAAGCTTAGCCGCCACCTTCTCCGGCGAGACCGACATGTAGTTGTCGTGTATGATGACCTTGGCCTGACTTATCTTATTGCCCGTGTCCGACTCCTTGAACAGCGAGTTCCTGTCGTAGAAATAGGCCATGCTGAGCATCCTGTCAACGATTCCGGCCAGTACCTGCTGGAATCCCGATTCCTGGTTCACCGCCGCCGTGATCGCCGCGTTGTAGAGATTCACAAGATCCTCATGGATGTTGACCTTGAAGGTCGGCTTGTCCTTGGAAAAAAAGCCTTGGCGGATCAGATTGTCCACAAACGTGCCGTTGAAACCGATCCAGTACTCCTTCCACCCGGTGGCCTTGTCCGGATAGTAGGTGTGCCACTCCCCGGGGAACAACAGGAACATCATCCCGCTTCTGACAGGGACGGCCTTGGAACGTCCCAGCGTCTCGCAGAAGAACTTGCCGTTGCCCTCCGTGATGTACAGGAGCTGGTACTCCTGAAGCACCCTTCCGCTGGACACTGAAAACACATAGCGCGAAGGATGATTGCGCGGAGGATAGTCCATGCCTGGCGCAATCTCCTGAAAGCCGACGGAATTGACAGCCGTACCCCACTTGAGGTCAACTTGATTGACCGCCAAATATTTAAGATGTACCGAAGTCATAGTCACCTATGCTTTACGTTAGTAATTGTGGTTCACAAATATAGCAAAAAATATTTTCAATCAAATTTCCAAGTCGGAATATCAGAAACCTCAACGACAAAAAAAGCAGAAAAAGCGAAATTTGTAAAGGACAAAATGCCACATGATTATGAACTTTTTAGCATTTGATCTCGGAGCGACGAGCGGCAGAGCCATCATAGGGACTGTCGAAAATGATAAGCTGACTTCTGAGGAAGTTTACAGATTCCCGAACGCCGTCAAGGAAGTTGGGGGGAAATATTATTGGGACATCAGCGCCCTCTTCGACCACTTCAAGGCCGCCCTCAAAAAGGTCGCCGGGACGGGCGTGAAGATCGCCTCCATCGGAATCGACACCTGGGGCGTGGACTTCGGACACATCGGCAAGGATGGGGAAATCATAGGAATGCCAAGGGCTTACAGAGACCCTTACACAGAAGGGATCCCTGAAGAGGTCTTCGGAATCATTCCCCGTGAGGAACTCTACTCCGCCACCGGAGTCCAGATCATGAATTTCAACACCATCTTCCAGCTTTACGCACAGAGCAAGGAAGCCGGCTCAAGGCTGCCTCAAACCGACAAGATCCTCTTCATGCCGGATCTGTTGGCGTACATGCTGACAGGCAGAATGGTCTGTGAATATACCGACGCCTCAACATCCGGTCTGATAGACCCGCGCGCGAGGGATTTCCGGAAAGATCTGCTTGAGCGTCTCGGGATCAACCCTTCAATCCTGCCTGACATCACCCAACCCGGAACAAGGGTCGGCGTGCTCAAAAAGGAAATCTGCGAGGAGACAGGCATGGAGCCAGTGCCAGTGATCGCCGTGGCGGGACACGACACGGCCTCGGCCATCGCGGCCGTTCCTGCCGCTGACGAAAATTTCGCCTACCTCAGCAGCGGCACATGGAGCCTGATGGGCATCGAGTCAAAGACCCCGATCATCGACGAAAGGTCTTATGAGCATAACCTCACGAACGAGGGCGGAATAGAAGGCACGACCAGATTCCTGAAGAACATCACCGGCATGTGGCTGCTGGAACAGAGCCGCAAGACCTGGGAGGGAGAAGGCCGGAAATATTCCTACGCCGAAATTGAGGCTATGGCGGGCGAAGCCATAGGATTCCCGTCCACGATCAACCCGGACGACCCTCGTTTCGCCGCCCCGAAGGACATGGACGCCGAGATCAAGGCCGCCCTCAGGGAATCCGGTCAGAGAGTTCCGGAGAACGACGGCGAGATGATCAGCTGCATCTACCACAGTCTCACCAAGAGGTACAAGGAGGTCATTGAGACGCTTCAGGGATTCGCCTCATTCAAGATCGGGAAACTGCATGTCATCGGCGGAGGTTCGGCAAACAGACTGATGAGTCAGCTGACAGCCGACACCCTCGGCATCCCTGTCATCGCAGGCCCTACGGAATGCACGGCGATCGGCAACATCATGCTTCAGGCCAAGGTGGCAGGTCTTGTCGGCGACCGTTGGGACATGCGCCGCATCATCGCCGGATCCATCCGGACAATCACCTACGAGCCACGACGTTAAAAACTTCCGCCTGTCGACGGAGATGTCTCGGTCAGAAGTCCGGAAATCAATTTTTGAAAATATCATAAAACCAAAAACATGAACGAGAATTTGATAACCAAGGCCTATGAGATGGCCAAAGAACGTTACGCCGCCATCGGCGTGGACACAGACAAGGCTATAGAACTCCTTGAGAAGACCCCTGTCTCCCTCCAGTGCTGGCAGGCGGATGATGTGATGGGCTTCGAGAACGACACGGCCCTCACAGGCGGGATCCAGGCCACCGGCAACTACCCTGGCCGCGCCCGCAACATAGACGAACTGCGCTCCGACATAAAGTTCGTGAAGAGCCTCCTTGCCGGAACACAGCGCCTTAACCTGCACGAGATCTACGGTGATTTCCAGGGCAGGCACGTTGACCGTGACGAGGTTGAACCAGCTCACTTCCAGAGTTGGATGGAATGGGGAAAGGAGAACGGAATGAAGCTCGATTTCAACTCCACATCCTTCTCCCACCCGAAGAGCGGAGATCTTTCCCTCGCCAACCCGGACAAATCGATCCGTGACTTCTGGATCGAGCACACGAAGCGTTGCCGCAGGGTGGCAGATGCCATGGGCAAGTTCCAGAATGACCCATGCATCATGAACATCTGGGTTCACGACGGATCGAAGGACCAGACTGTCAACCGTCTCCGCTACCGTGAGATCATGGCGCAGTCCCTGGATGAGATCCTTGCGGAGAATCTTCCGGACATGAAGACCTGCCTTGAGGCAAAACTCTTCGGGATCGGGCTTGAGAGCTACACCGTCGGCTCACACGATTTCGTGACCGGCTACTGCTCAACCCGCAGGCTGATGTACACCCTCGACACCGGACACTACGAGCAGACCGAGAACATCAGCGACATGGTGGCCTCCCTGCTCCTCTTCGTACCTGAGCTGATGCTCCACACAAGCCGTCCTGTACGTTGGGATTCCGACCACGTCGTCACCATGAACGACCAGACCCTCGACCTGTTCAAGGAGGTTGTACGCGCCGGCGCCCTTGACCGCACACACATCGGGCTTGACTACTTCGACGCCTCGATCAACCGCATCGGTGCCTACATCATCGGTACACGCTCTACACAGAAGTGCATGCTCCAGGCCTTCCTTGAGCCGCTTGAGACCCTCCGCAATTACGAGGAGAACGGCAAGTACTTCCAGCGTCTCGCCCTCCTTGAGGAAGCCAAGTCGCTTCCGTTCGGAGCCGTGTATGACTACTTCAACCTCAAGAACGGTGTTCCTGTGGGTCAGGACTTCATCGCCGCCGTGGAGAAGTACGAGACCGAGGTCACCTCAAAGAGGTAAAACGGCGATTGCCAATCAGACATGGGAAGGTCCGCCGGAACCGGCGGGCCTTTTTGCGTCCCTTGAACAACGCGGACATATTCAAGGTTACATATTCAGGGAACCTGATGTGCGGTTATTGTGAAAAATTGGTTAATTTTGCCGATTGTTATTGATTAACCTTAATTTTGAAGCAATATGGTCAAAGTCAATTTGGGAGGGTGTTCCTCCTTCGTCAAGGAAGCGGATTACAAGGAATATGTCAATAAGGCGCTCGCGGCCTTCGACGTGCTCGAAAGCGAGACCGGCGCCGGAAATGACTTCCTCGGCTGGAAGCATCTGCCGTCACAGACTCCGGAAACCCTCATCGCCGAGTGCGAGGCCGTCCGCGACTCATGGAAGGCCAAGGGCGTGAATCTGATCGTTGTCATCGGCATCGGAGGATCCTATCTTGGAGCCCGCTGCGCCATCGAGGCCCTTTCTCACAATTTTGCCAAGCAACTTGGCGGTGCGAAAGATGCTCCCGAAGTCGTCTTCGCGGGCAACAACCTTTCCGAAGAATATCTCGCCGAACTCATGGATCTCGTGGCCGGCAGGAATGTCGCCACGGTGGTCATCTCAAAGTCCGGCACAACCACAGAACCGGCGGTCGCATTCAGGATTGTCAAGGAACACATCGAGAGGAACTACTCTGATGCCTCCGAGAGAATCGTGGCCATCACCGATGCCCGCAAGGGCGCTCTCAAGACCCTGTCCACACAGGAAGGCTACAAGACATTCGTCGTTCCGGACAATGTTGGAGGACGTTTCTCCGTCCTCACACCGGTAGGTCTTCTGCCTATCGTCCTCGCCGGATTCGACGTGAGGGAGATGGTCGCCGGCGCGGTCGAGATGGAGAAAGCCCTCGCAGTCAAAAGTGAGGACAACCCTGCGGTACAGTATGCGGCCATGAGGAACCTTCTCTACTCGAAACTCGGAAAGAAAGTCGAGATCCTGGTCGCCTACAATCCTAAGTTCCAGTACCTTGGAGAATGGTGGAAGCAACTCTACGGTGAGTCCGAGGGCAAGGACCTGAAAGGAATCTTCCCGGCTTCCGTCAATTTCACCACAGACCTTCACTCCATGGGACAGTTCATTCAGGACGGTGACAGGATCGTGTTCGAGACAGTCGTGAACATCGAAAAGAGCAACCGCGAGGTTGTCATCGGCAGCGACGGACAGAATCTCGACCAGCTCAACTACCTCGCCGGACAGCATGTGGAGCATTGCAACGCCATGGCGCAGCTCGGAACGAAACTCGCCCACATCGACGGCGGAGTGCCTCAGCTTGAAGTCTCAATTGAGAGAATCAACGCCTTCAACCTCGGAGGCCTGTTCTATTTCTTTGAATATGCCTGCGGAGTCAGCGCCTATGTCCTCGGCGTGAATCCGTTCAACCAGCCGGGCGTGGAGGCCTACAAGAAGAACATGTTCGCCCTCCTCGGCAAGCCTGGCTACGAGGAGCAGGGAAAGGCTCTGCGTGAAAGACTCTAACCGAGTTTGAACATCAAGAAGAGAGGATGGCCGGAAGTTTTTCTTCATGTCATCCTCTCTTTCTGTGTAAACGATTATTCTATTCGCCGGCCTCTTTCAGACGCTCGGCATTCTCGGCGATCTGGAGCTGGTTGATGCACTCCTGTATGTCCCCGTCCATGAAGACCGGGAGATTGTACATCGACCAGTTGATGCGGTGGTCGGTCACACGGCCCTGCGGGTAGTTGTAGGTGCGGATCTTCGCGGAACGGTCGCCGGTGGAGACCATTGTCTTGCGCTTGGCTCCGATCTCGTCGAGATACTTCTGATGCTCAAGGTTGTAAAGACGGGTCCTGAGTTCCTCGAAAGCCCTGTCCTTGTTCTTGAGTTGGGAGCGTTCCTCCTGACACTGGACGACAAGACCTGTCGGAAGGTGGGTGAGACGCACAGCCGAATAGGTCGTGTTGACTCCCTGGCCTCCAGGTCCCGACGAGCAGAACAGATCAAGACGGATGTCGTCCCATTTCAAGTCCACGTCAAACTCTCCGGCCTCAGGGAAAACTGCCACGGAAGCGGCCGAGGTCTGGATCCTGCCCTGAGTCTCGGTCTGAGGGACTCTCTGGACACGATGGACACCGGACTCATATTTCATGACACCATAGACTCCGTCATCGTTGGACGACAGTTTGAAGACAATCTGCTTGTAGCCGCCGGCCGTGCCGGGAGTCTCGTCATTGACCTCCAGTTTCCAGCCGCGTTTCTCTGCGTACTTTGAGTACATCCTGAAAAGGTCTCCGGCGAAGATGGCGGCCTCGTCACCGCCTGTGCCGCCGCGGATCTCGATGATGGCGTTCTTGCTGTCATCCGGATCGGCCGGAATCAAGAGGATCTTTATCCGCTCCTCCATTTCCGGGATCTTCGGCTCGATCTCGGCGATCTCGGCCTTGGCCATGTCGCGAAGGTCTTCGTCCTTCTCGTTGATCATGATGTCCTTGGCCTCAGCCAGCTCATCGACCATCTTCTTGTACTCAAGGCCCGCCTTGATGATCGGCTCCAGCTCCTTGTAGTCCTTGTTGAGCTGGACGTATCTCTTCATGTCCGCAATCACCTCGGGATCAGCAAGCTGCCTCTGAAGCGATTCGTATTTGTCCCGGAGAGCCAGGATCTTGTCCACTAATGTGTTCTCTGCCATATTCAATGGTTAATTTTCTATTCCGGCCCTTCGATGCTTCGACAGGCTCAGCAACCGAAAGCTGAGGGACAGAAGTCAGTATATTCCTAAATCGACTTGAGGTAGCAGCGGCGGCGCATGAACAGCTCATGGTCGTACTTGCCCCACACATTGACGGCGCCGTTGGACTCGATCTGCGGATTCGAGATCGCCCACCTCGTGCCGGCCTTCCGGTACTTCTCGGACATCGCGCAATGGTAGATCGACGACACGCCGGTGTTCTGCCACTTCGGCACCGCCCCGTTGATCATCAGATCCACGGTGTCGTACTTGTACATGGCCTTCAGAAGATGGAACCAGCCGAACGGGAACAGACGGCCCCTGGCCTTCTGAAGAGCGGGTGAAATCGTCGGGAAGGTGATCCCGAAGCCCACAAGTTCCTCATTGTCATCGAATATGATGCTGCTCGTCTTGTCCGAGACGAATTTCAGCACCTCACCCGCCTCCTCCTCGATCTCCTCCTTTGTGAAAGGGATGAAATTATAGACGGATTTGGCGAAACTCTCGTTATAGACATCGAAGAAGTACCTGACCATCTTCTTGTCTTTCTTGAGTTTGTTCAGGCTGCCCTCATGCAGGTTGTATCTCTGCTTCAGCAGTCCGGCGATCCTTGTGATCTTCTCCTGCAAAGGCTGGTCGGCCACAATCTTGTACTGCACCCAGTCGCATTCCTTCTCATAGCCGAGAGCGGTGACGAAATCATTGTAGTAAGGGTAGTTGTACAGACAGTTGAAAGGAGGGATGTTCTCGTAGCCCTCCACCAGCATGCCCTGCTTTCCGAGGGTGTTGTAGTACAAAGGTCCGTGGATCTCGTTCATCCCGTTCTCCTTCGCCCATGCCTCGGCCGTGCCGAGAAGCAGCCGGGCCACCTCGAAGTCATCGATCGTGTCGAACCATCCGAAACGTGCCCGTTTCTTGTCGTAAAGGGCGTTGTAGCGAGGGTTGATCATTCCGCAGATCCGACCGACAACAGTCTTGCCGTCCATGACCATCCACATTTTCCTCTTGCAGTAGGAAAGGGTGGAAACTTTTGTCAGGGACTTGACTTGATCACTGTGTAAGGCGGGAACGTACTGTGGACAACCCTTGTACAAATTGTCAGGGAACTTGATGAATTTCATCAGATCCCTTTTGCTCACGACCTCAACGACTTTATAATCAGGCATAAGTATCCATTCTACAATCTTCCTTTCTCAGAAAGACATCCACAAATTTAAGAAATTGTCTTTTTTTGGACAAATCCGGGCCGGCAAAGTTTATCGAAACCAGGCAAAGTTTGACCTTACAGCCCTTTTGCCTTTCCCTCGTCCCAGATCTCGTCCATCTCGGCAAGGGTCATGTCATGAAGATCCCGGCCCTTGCGGATCGTGTTTTCCTCAAGATAGGTGAAGCGGCGGCGGAACTTGTCGCAGGCGCGGTTCAGAGCAGTGTCAGGGTTCAGTCCGTAAAGTCTGGCAGCATTGACTGTCGCGAACATGAAGTCCCCCAGTTCCTCCTCGGCCCTGTCGGCTGCGGCCTTGCGTTCCTCCTCCGTGGAGGCGGCATCCATAGCATCCATCTCAGCCTGCAACTCGGCCTGTTCCTCCTTGACCTTGTCCCAGACCTGACGCTTCTCCTCCCAGTCGAAACCAACACCTCGGGCCTTGTCCTGCATCGAGAACGCCTTCAGAATCGGCGGCATGGCGTCCGGAATCCCGGAAAGGATGCGCTTGTTGCCGCCTTTCTCCTTGGCCTTGAGCATCTCCCAGTTCTGCGAAACCTGCTCCGCGTCAGCCACCCTGGTGGTGGAGAACACATGAGGATGACGGTAGATCATCTTCTCACAGAGCTTGTTCATCACGTCCGCGATGTCGTAGCGGCCTTCCTCCTCGGCGATCCTGGCGTAGAAAATCACGTGAAGGAACACGTCCCCGAGTTCTTTCTCAAGGGCGATCCCGTCCTTCTTCATCACGGCGTCACTGAGTTCATAGACCTCCTCGACCGTCATCGGCCTGAGTGTGTCAATGGTCTGGGCGCGGTTCCACGGACACTCGGCGCGAAGCCTGTCCATCACCTCCAGCGCCCGCCCGAACGCCTCCAGTTTCTTTTCCTTATTGATCATAGCCTGCAAAATTACTAAGAATTTGTCTAAATTTATTTGATTCGACAAGCTCGGCGACCGGAAATTTGAATAAATTTCCAAAAGCACTATCTTTGCCGCCGCAAACATATTAATAACAATGAAGGAGATTCATTACGTCACCGCCGACGAGGCCGTGAAGGCCATAAAGTCAGGCGAACATATTCATTTAAGCAGTGTGGCAAGCGTGCCGCACATCCTTGTTGACGCGCTCGTGCGCCGCGCCGAGGCCGGAGAGGTCGAGGATCTGCATTTCCATCACTTCCACACCGAAGGACCGGCTCCATATTCGGATCCGAAATATTCGGGAATCTTCTTTGAACAGGGATTCTTCATCGGGCCGAACGTGCGGGCGAACGTGAATTCAGGGTACGCCGACTATGTGCCGGTGCATCTTGGAGAGTCCCAGAAGCTTTACCGCTGCGGAGCCATCAAGCTGGGGGCGGCGCTGGTCCAGGTGTCACTTCCTGACGGAAACGGAATGGTGTCATTGGGAACTTCAGTGGACTGCTCGCTCGCGGCAGTCGAGACAGCCAGAGTGAAGATCGCCGTGGTGAATCCGCATGTGCCGTTCGCCTACGGAGATCTCGTCCCGATAGACACTTTCGACTACCTTGTGAAGGATGACACGCCGCTGGTCTCCAAGGACTTCGCCGAACCCACACCTACCGAGGTGCTGATCGGGAAGAACTGCGCCGAACTGGTTCCGGACGGGGCCTGCATCCAGATGGGGATCGGGGCGCTGCCTAACGCATTGGCCGCCCAGCTTGTTGATCACAAAAATCTCGGCGTGCACACGGAGATGTTCGCCGACGGGGTTCTCGGCCTCATCAAGAAGGGTGTAGTGAACGGTTCCAACAAGAAGATCGACAAGGGCAGGATCGTGGCGTCGTTCCTGCTTGGATCGCAGGAGGTCTATTCCTTCATCGACCACAATCCGGACGTGCTGATGAAGGACATCAAGTACGTCAACGATCCTTGGGTGATCTGCCGGAACCCGAACATGATGGCGATCAACTCCGCGACGGAGGTCGATCTGACCGGTCAGATCTGCGCCGATTCGATCGGAACGAGGATATTCTCAGGCACCGGAGGGCAGCTGGATTTCGTGAAAGGAGCCTCGATGTCCGAGGGCGGCGTGTCGATGACGGCGTTCGCTTCCCGCACCAACAAGGGCAAGGCGAAGATTGTCCCGACACTGAACCCCGGAGCAGGAGTCGTGACCCCGCGCGCCGACGCGCATTGGATAATCACTGAATATGGTGCCGTGGATCTGTACGGCAAATCACTTCAGGAACGCGCCAGACTTCTCATCGGGATCGCCCATCCGGATGACCGCGAGATGCTCGACAAGGCGGCGTTCGAACGCTTCGGGCCGCATTGGCATGTGGTAAGGGTTTGATCCAAGGCCGTCCGGACTAAGAAGCTGTTTTGATTTGTTTGAAATGTTCTTTGAGGTGAAAAATCTTCAT
>CAVIGZ010000069.1:0-9859 GCA_963642565.1 Bacteroidaceae bacterium
CAACGGAACGGACACTGTCTTCATCACCAAGGGTGCGTTCGCTGGTGCCGTAAGGACAGTGAGCTTCACAAATGACACGGACTTCGGGTATCAGGGCAACGATTTCGACGTCCCGGTGCCCGATGGAGCTCTGTTTGAAGACAAGAGCCTGACATTCAGCGGGAAGGAAGTGCCCTACAGCTGTACGGTAACCTATGGGATTCCCGTTGAAAGCGACAGGACGGTCACCTTGTCTTTCCCTCCCCTAAGCACGAAGCAAACGTACTACAGAATGCTATGGAGCATCGATTCATACGAAGTAGGTTACAATCTGCGGATAAGAAACAAACAGACAGGCTCCATATTCACGATAAACGGCAAGATGACATCCACATCACCTGACGGCTTTTATTTTCTGACCAAAGAGCAAAGATGAGAGCTGGAATATTCATAAGTCTGGCCGCGACTTTTCTGTTTCCGGCAACAGGCTGCCTCCAAGCCTCGGAAGCGCATAACGCTGACTCGTTGAGAGTTGCGCATCGCATCGCAGTCAATGTCCGTCCTTCGTACCTTCTGCCGACACACCGCTTTTTCAGAGGAGAGAACGAACTGGGGAGACGGCTTGACAAAAGCAGCTCGGCGCATCTGCAATATTCATTCTCATTCCCTTCCGGCAGTCGATTCGGGAAAATATATCCTACCGCCTATCAAGGAATGGGAGCCGCTTTCAGCACGTTCTTTGACTACAAGGAAATAGGGAGTCCGGCGGCTGTCTATGTGTTCCAGGGAGCAAGGCTCGCGCAGATATCCCAAAAACTTTCATTCGACTACGAATGGAATTTCGGAGTGTCTTTCGGATGGCATCCTTTCGACCAGGACGGCGAGACCCTCGGCTACGTGAACAGCTGGAATATGGTGGTCGGCTCAAGGGTCAACGCCTACATCGATTTCGGGCTTCTATTATCATGGAAACCGATTGACAGCTGGACAGTCACAGCCGGAATTGACCTTACACACTTTTCCAACGGCAACACATCCTATCCGAACGCCGGGGTGAACACCGTTGGAGGAAGAATAGGAGTAAGCCGCAGTTTCGGCCCGGCGAATATGAATGTTCGACCGAACGCGGCACCTCACAATGAATATGCCGGTCAGAAAAACACACGTTTCGCAGACAGAATGACCTACGACATTCTTCTGTACGGGGCCGGAAGGGCAAAAGGACTGATGTGGAATGACGCACCATACATCGCCGAAGGGAAATTCGGGATTCTCGGACTGAACATCAGTCCACTGCTCAGAGTCAACCGGTTCTTCAGGGCCGGCGCCTCTCTTGACGTGCAGTACGATGAATGCGCCAATGTCGGCGATCATGTGGCCGGAACAGGAGATGACGGCAACATCCGGTTCTATCGCCCACCGCTGAACGAACAGCTGGGCGTAGGATTGTCACTCAGAGCGGAGTTTGTAATGCCTATTTTTTCCGTCAACATGGGTTTCGGCCGTAACTTCATCTACAAGGGAGACGAATTAAAGGGCTTTTATCAGACACTTGCCCTGAAAACCGATATCTACAAGGGGCTGTATCTTCACATCGGCTACAAGCTTCACGACTTCCACGACCCCAACAACCTGATGTTAGGGTTCGGATGGCGATTCGGAAAACACAGGTAAGACTAACTCAATCGATATATGATACCAGACTGGGCAAAAGAGTTGAATTGTTCGATAACCGTCTGTGACAAGGACGGAGTCATCGTCTATCAGAACGACCGTGCTGTCGAGCAGTACAGGAAATGCGGTGACCTCATCGGCAAGAACCTGTTCGACTGCCACAACGAGAGGTCGGCGGCCATCATCCGCAGCCTTTTGGAAACTGGCGGAACAAACTCATACACAATCGAAAAGAACGGTGTGCACAAGATGATATTCCAAAGTGCGTGGAAGGAGGACGGGGTGGTCGCCGGCCTTTGCGAGATTTCCATGATCATCCCAGCGGAACTGCCGCATCATATAAGATAAAACCGGCATGAAAGGACACGCGTGATTATAAAAGTCCTTGCCGCGTTCTGGTCGGCCGCGGCCGTGGGGTTCATACCGCAAGGTTGTGCCAAGACAGAAGGTGGCGGATTCGCTATCTCCTTTGAAGAAGTCAGTGGGAAATAACCGACTGACTGTCGTCTTCCTTCGGCAGGACAATTGTGCGGAAACGTTTCTGGCGACGCTCCCAACGCTCGCGGGCGAACTGCTGCATGTCGGTAGCCTGGTCGTTCTCGTCGATGATCTCCAGACCGAGGATCGTCTCGATGATGTCCTCAAGGGTGATGATGCCCTGAAAACAGCCATATTCATCAATGATCAGACCGATCTGCTCGTGCTTCCTGAGCAGTTCCTCCCAGATGTGGCCGCAGGAATCGTCCTCCCTGAAGAATGAGATCGGACGCTTCAGCTCCACAAGACGCTTGTCGAACTCATCGTCCGCCAGTCCCTCAAGAGCGTCGCTCAGAAGGATGTAGCCGGTGATATATTCAGGGGAATCCCCATAGACAGGGATTCTGGAAAAGTGCAGGTAGGTCTCGTTCTTGTAGAAGTTCTTCAGGGACATGTTCTCCTGCGCTGTCATCGCCACGATCCTCGGGGTCATCACGTCGCAGGCCTTGACATTGTCCAGTTTCATGATGTTCTGGATGACCTTGTTCTCGTCCGAGTCGATCACGCCTTCCTCCGCTCCGATGTTCGCCATCGCCGTCACCTCCTCCCTGCTGACGGTGGTCTCGTCCTCGCCCTTCGAGAACAGACGGCTTATCAGCCGGACCATCAGCACCAACGGGTACATGAGAACGACCAGGAAGGATATGGCCGAGGTCACAAGCCCCATCAGGTTCTTCCAATAAGTCGTGCCGATGGTCTTCGGAAGGATCTCTGAGAACACCAGCACCATCAATGTGGTCAGCGCCGAGATGATCCCGAACCAAGTGCTTCCCAGAAGGATCGTCGCCTGACGGCCCACAGCCGCGGCACCAAGCGTGTTGGCGATCGTGTTCAACGACAGGATCGCCGCCAGAGGTCTGTCCGGGTCGGATTTGAACTTAAGGAACTTCTCCGCCGGCTTGTACCCCTGCTCCTTCCTCATCGTAGCGAACGAGATCGGCGTGGACATCAGCACCGACTCCAGAAGCGAGCAGAAGAACGACACTCCCAGCGTTCCCAGCATGTAGACTATAAGCAGAACCATACAGGATTTCAGTAGAATTTCTGCAAATATAGCACAAATTTCATCTTCCTTTTCACGTAGCCATTAAAAAACAGTAGATTGACTAAAAAATGCCCGACCATCCTGATTGTGGATCGCCGGGCACATATTCATTAAATTATCGTCAGAACCTCAGAGTCAGGCGGCCTATGGCGGTGGTGCCGGAGGTCGGGATGAAGCCTATCTGGTAGTAGCGGTTGCCGTCCGGGTGACCGGCGGACTCGCAGATGGCGGAATATACCCAACCGGAAGTGGCGATGCGGGCGCCGAATATGTTGTTGACATCAAGACCTAGGGTGATCTCCCTCAGGAATCCGCGGAGCTTGAGCGGGTAGCCCAGGCTCACTCCCGACAGTGAATATGCAGGGAGGGAGCGGTCCTTGTTCCCGGTGTTGTCAAGGTACTGGCGGCTCACGAACGAGGTGTGCCAAGTCGCCTGGACACCCTTTACCTTGAATACCGCGAATCCGTTGACGATGGCGGACGGGGAGAAAGCAAGCGTCGAGTTGTCGTAGTGGATGGTCTGTGTTCCGTTGTCCCAGTCCTCGACAACCTCGTCGAAGTCTTTGATCTTGTTGGAACTTAAGGCAGCATTGGCCTCAAGGGTCAGCCAGGAAGCCACATCCGCTCCGGCGGTAAGCTCAACACCGGCACGGTAGGAATCCTTGATGTTCGTGGTCAGGTTCTCACCGATGTCGCTCTGGAGGCCGGTCTGGACAAACTGGTTCACATAGTCCATGAAGTAGAAGTTGGCTCCGGCGCGGAAGACCGGGCCGGAATACTGATAGCCAAGCTCATAGTCGTTGACATGCTCGGCCTCGGGCGCAGGATAACTGCCGTTGTCCGTGAAATTGTTGCGTTCAGGCTCACGGTTGCTCATGGCAAGGGAAGCGTAGGCCCTGTGGCCTCCGGCCTTGTAGCTGACGCCTACTTTCGGATTGAAGAAATCGTAGGTCTCGTTGATGTCCAGGCGCTGGTTCCTGTAAGTGCCGTCCTCCTGTTCGATGAACTTGTCGTTGATGCCGTCCGTTGTGTAGCGCACGTGTCTGTACTGAAGATCAGCGAATGCCGTGAAATGCTCACCGAACTGCTTGGATGCCTTCACGAACGCACTGTAGTCATCCTTTCCGGCGTCCGAATCATAATACGTGTAACGGCCATTGCCGAAATCCGTATCATTCAGGCCGGCAAGAGCCGGATAATGCTTGACCACCTCGGAATTCGACACATACGTCAGATAACCGAAATGGTTGCCCCGGAACATCTGAGCGGAAAGTCCTCCGATCACGTCCCATCCGTCATTGTTATAGTTGATGTTATAGACGGCACCGGCGGCATTCTGGGACAGGCCTTTCTGACGGATGAAGTCCGAACGCTTCACGGTGTTGCCCTCGGAATCCTTAAAGGAAGCCAAACCGAACTTGGAGAGTTTGTTGTCCGGACGGAACTCATCGTAGTAACCGTAACCGTAGGTATAGTGCAGTGACAGTGTGGTTTTCAAGTTCCCGTTGATGTCCCACGCCGCGGATAGAATGTTGTGATCCTGCCGGAAGTTGTCCGTGGTCTTCGGCCAGAGACTGCCGTCGTTAAGGGTGTAGCGGGTGGTCTTGCAGGTTTCCGGATCCATTGATTCATAAAGGGAATTGAACTTGCCTAGACCTGCGCGGTACATGTCAGCATAAGTCTTGATTCCGGTCTCTTTGCCGTAAGTGCCGTCCATGATCGAAAGGTCGCCCGTCCCGGCGGTCACTCCGCTCCAGGCCTGGCCCGTGTGCTCATAGTTTCCGATGTTCCTGTACCTCAGGATGAAGTCTCTTCCGAGCCAGCTCAGGCCGGCGTACCAGGATCCTGACTTCCCGGCCGTTCCGTGGACATAGCCGTCCGTCCCTGTCGTGTGGAACGCGGCGTCCGCCACGAAATGGTTGCCGAGCAACCCTGTGGACATTGAGAATCCGGTGTTGTACGTGTTGTAGCTTCCGTAGGAAGCGTTCAGTTCCACGAACGGATCGTAGGACGGAGCCTTGGTACGAAGAGCCACCGAACCGCCGAACGCACCGTCACCGTTGGTTGATGAACCCACACCACGCTGGATCTGAACGCTTTCCAGAAGTGCGGAATAACTGTTCATGTTCGCCCAGAAAACGCACTGGTCCTCGGGAGAGTTGAGCGGAACGCCGTCGATCGTGACATTGATTCTGGAATCCCCCGCCCCTCTGATGCGCATGTAAGACGTTCCGGTCCCCACACCGTTCTCGCTCCAGGAAAGCACCCCGGGAGTTGTCGATAAGAGAAAAGGAAGTTCCTTTCCGGTTCCGGAAAAGTTCGAGAGCGCCTTGCGGTCAACATTCGCCACCGCATAAGGCGCGTTCTTCTGCGCACGGACACCTCTGACAATGGCCTCGTTGAGAATCTCGGCCTTTGTCGTGTCCGGCTGGCTTTGAGCTTTCAAAGCCTGTGAAGTCATCGCGGCAAGTGCCGCTGATACAAATAAAAAACCTCGCATAATGTTTTGAATATTAATGCAAGGGGCTGCCGGTTACGGCATTCTGAGACATCGCTTCCCTTCGGCGGCATTATCCGCATCAGGTTCATTGGGTATGATCTCAACCGGGCCACACGCCCAGTACCCCCGCTGTTATTTCTTATTTCTCAACTAAACGCACCTCGTAGAGCCGCTTCCAGCACTTCCCGGTAAGGTAAATCTTACCGTCCTTGGGGTTGTAGGCGATTCCGTTCAGCACATCCGTGTTGGCGTCACGCAAAGACTTCGGCAGAAGTCCGCTGCAGTCAACAGTCCCCTCGACAGTCCCGTCGGCGGGATTGATGATCACAATCATGTCCGTCATGTAGACGTTCGCCCAAATCTTTCCGTCAATCCATTCCAGTTCGTTCAGCATCTGAACCGGCCGACCGTTCATCTTGACAGTCAGCACTTTCTGCTGTCTGAACCTCTCATCCATAAAGTACAGTCGAGCCGAACCGTCAGAAGCTATCAGGCTCTTCCCGTCCGTTGTCAGTCCCCACCCCTCGTGAGGATAGCTCCAAGTCGATCTGTAGGCGAACGTTTTGGCGTCATAGACAAAGGCCACCTTGTTCAACCAAGTAAGTATGAATATGTTGCCGTTCAGTTCAACAGAGCCTTCAAGGAAATATCTTTTGTCGAAATCAAATCTTTTCAAGGCTTTTCCGGTCGCCAGATCCACCTTTCGGAGAGTTGACTCGCCATATTGCCCGGTGGTCTCGATCATCTCCCCGTCCAGAAAGAAAAGCCCTTGGGTGAAGGAAGTCTCATCGTGAACATATTCCTTGACAACCTGAACCTTGTACTGTCGTACCTTGGCATCGGCGCAAGAGGAGGGAAACAGCGTCAGCAAGGCCAGCGCCGTCCCCATGAATATATTCACGCATCTTCCCATCTTACTTTTTCTTCTCCCTGTAAGCCATCGCCGCCTGAACGAACTTCACGAAGATCGGCTGCGGCTTCTCCGGCGTGCTCTTGAGCTCCGGATGGAACTGCACTCCGATAAAGAAAGGATGAGTCGGGATCTCGACTATCTCCACCAGACCGGTGTCCGGGTTCCTGCCCGTGGCCTTGAGTCCGGCGGCCTCCATCCTTTCGAGATAGGTGTTGTTGAACTCATAGCGGTGACGGTGTCTCTCGGAGATCAATTCGCTGCCGTAAATCCTGTAAGCCAGCGAATTCTTGTCCACCTTGCAGTCGTAGGCACCGAGCCTCATGGTTCCGCCCTTGATCGTGGTGCTTTTCTGCTCCTCCATCAGGTCGATGACCGGGTTGGCTGCGTTCGGATTGACCTCCGCGGAAATGGCATCCTCGATTCCAAGCACGTCCCTGGCGAACTCGACAACGCACATCTGCATGCCCAGACATATTCCGAAGAACGGCACGTTGTGCTCACGGGCGTATTTTATGGCAAGAATCTTGCCCTCCAGTCCCCTCTCGCCGAATCCAGGAGCCACGAGAATTCCGTCCATGCCGCCTATCTTTTCCTCCAGATTGGAGCCATCAAGACACTCACTCTGAACCGTGTGGACATTCACCTTGCATTCATTGGCGGCACCGGCGTGGACGAAGGATTCCAGAATTGATTTGTAGGCGTCCTGAAGCTCTACATATTTCCCGACAAGGGCGATGTCCACCTGATGCTTGGGATTGTAGAGTCTGTCAAGGAAGGCCTTCAGGTTCGTGAAGTCCGGTTCCGGCGCCGACATTCCGAAATGGTTCAGAACCATCTCGTCGAGGTGCTCGTCCTCCATGTTCAGAGGCACCTGGTAGATTGAAGGGGCGTCGATCGACTGGATGACATGGCCCGGCTTGACATTGCAGAAAAGAGCGACCTTGCGCCGGAGCTCCGGAGTCAGTTCCATCTCCGTGCGGCAGACGATGATGTCCGGATGGACACCGGCCTGCTGAAGCATCTGTACGGAGTGCTGGGTAGGCTTAGTCTTGAGTTCCTTGGCGGCGCGAAGGTATGGGACCAGGGTCAGATGAATGCTGATCAGGTCCTCGTCAGGCAGTTCCCACTGGAGCTGGCGGATGGCCTCCACGAACGGCTGGGATTCCATGTCTCCCACCGTGCCGCCGACCTCTGTGACGATCACGTCATAGTTGCCGGTCTTTCCGAGGAGCAGCATCCTGCGCTTGATCTCGTCGGTGATGTGTGGTACAATCTGTACTGTCTTGCCCAGATAGGCGCCTTCCCTCTCCTTGCTGATGACTGTCCAGTAAACCTTGCCTGTGGTCACATTGTTGGCCTTGGACATGTGGACTCCAAGAAACCTCTCATAGTGACCGAGATCAAGGTCCGTCTCGGCACCGTCATCCGTCACGTAGCACTCCCCGTGCTCGTAAGGATTCAAAGTGCCGGGATCGATGTTGATGTAGGGGTCGAATTTCTGGATGGTGACCCGAAGGCCTCTTGCCTGGAGAAGTTTGGCCAACGATGCGGCTATGATACCCTTTCCAAGGGACGAAGCCACACCGCCAGTAACGAAAACATACTTTGTACTCATTTCTTTTCTGCTCTTTTACTGGACTACAAATTTATGTCAAAAAATGTGATTTCAGAAACTTTTTTGTCCTCAGGACATATTAATCGTTTTCAAGAAGCACACGCTTCAACAGTTTTTTTTGTACTTTTGCAGAATAAAAGGTGGGACGATCTGCCGCGCCGGAGGATTTCATTCTCCCGGTGAGGAAAGTCCGGACAGGACAGGGCACCCTGCTGGGGAAAGCCCAGATGGGAGCAATCTCATGACACCCGTAACAGAAAACAACCGCCTGTCCTATCAGGCAAGGGTGAAAACGCGAGGCAAGAGCTCACGATGAATGTCGGCGACGCCATTCAGGTACGGTGTAAGGGCCTGCAAGACCAAATATACTGGCAGACGAGGGCTGCCCGCCCGATGCCAGGGGGTAGGTTGCGCAGATAAATGGCAGATTCAAAAACAGAAACCGGCTTACGGTCCCGCCTTTTTTATCTTGAATTAGCCTTGGCGGTGGCCTCAAGGTCGAGAGCCTCGGCAAGGATCATGATCGGATTCCTGACTTTATACTCCGTGGACATCTCGATCTGCCACTTGCAGGTCTCGCACTCGCAGCACACGAAATCCGGGGCGAGAGCCTTGATCCGCTCGAAAACCGGACGGCCGATCTCCCGGGAGTACCTGTAGTTTTCCTTTTTGAAACCGTAGGTGCCGGCGATGCCGCAGCAGCCGCTGTCCAGAACGGTGAACGACACTCCCGGAATCATATTCATCAGAGCCTTTGTGAATATGCTCCAGCCGAGTTTCTCGACATGGCAGGGAATGTGGTAGGCTATCCTCGCGCGATAGTCGTCCCTGAACACCAGCCTGACCTTGCCGGAATCCACCAGTTCAAACAGGAACTTCCCGACAAGGGTTATGCTGTCACGTACAGCGGAATTGTCAACCGAAAGCACGTCAGGATATTCATCCCTCATCGTGAAGACACAGGTGGAGGATGTCGCGACAATCGGCATACCGTCGGCCACAGCCTTCTGGAACGCCGCCACATTGTGTCTGGCGTGCTTTGCGGCACAGCTCCACATTCCGTTGGAGATCATCGCCACGCCGCAGCATTTCTCGTCAAGCAGCCGCACGCCGTAGCCGACGGCGTTCATCACTGTCACGAAAGCCTTTCCGACCTCCGGCTGTTGGAACTCGGTCGAGCAGCCATGAAAAAAAGCGACCTGTCTTGAATATGCCTCCTGAGCCGCCCGCGCCTCTTTCCTGAACCAGGACTCGAAGCCGCGGGCCTTATATTTCGGGAAAGTCCTGTGGCTGTCAATGTGAAGAGCGGCGTCCATGACCGCCTTGACCGGTTTTGATGCGGCCATGAAGTTGACGGCCGGAGCGAAAGGCCTCGCCATCCTGCCCATGAAATCAGTACTCGCCAGAAGACGGTCACGAAGTCCCGGAACGGCAGAGCTGAAACGGCGGCGGGCCGAATGGATCAGGTCCGCGATCTTCACCCCGGAAGGGCAGGCCACTTCGCAGCGCTTGCAGTTCATGCAATATTTCAGGTTCTCGTCGAAGAAATACCTGTTCTTCAGACGAAGCCTCTCTCCGTCCGGACCGGCCTGCTTG
>CAVIGZ010000070.1:0-9672 GCA_963642565.1 Bacteroidaceae bacterium
AAAATTCTGGCCTATGTAATTTGTGACGGATTGATAATTACGTTATAATGTCACGCCTTCACTAAACCTATCAATTAACATTATGCATCAGTCCAAAACAAATCTGACACGACTCTTTACAGGAGTGGCGTTGGCGCTGCTGTTTTTGATTCAGGTACCAGCATTGGCGCAGGATCTGACGGTACGCGGCAAAATCGTTGACGGGAACGGCGATCCTCTTCCGGGCGCCGGCATCTTCATCGAGGGTACGACAAAAGGCACGAACTCCGATGTTGACGGCAACTTCACCATCTCAGTCAAGCCCAACACTGTCCTTGTGATCTCGTTTATCGGCTTTGAGCCAACGAGCCTGACAATCGGGAAATCAGTCCCGTCAAATCTTAAGATAACGCTCAAGGAAGACAAGAATCTCCTGAATGAGGTTGTCGTGACCGCTCTCGGTCTGCCAAAACAGGCAAAATCGGTAGGTTATGCGACTACCCGGGTCTCAACCGACGAAATCGAGCGCACCAACGTGATCAACCCGGTAAACGCCCTTCAGGGTAAGGTGGCCGGTCTCCAGATCGACGCAGGAGGTGCTTCAGGTGTCACTTCTTCATCAGCGATCACCATCCGTGGCGCCAAGTCTGTGGACAAGAACAACTCCCCTATCTTCGTCATCGACGGCATGATCATCCAGGAGCCTATCACCGGGAACCTCAGCGGAACTGACTGGGGTTCGCAGCTGAAGAACCTCAACCCTGCCGATTATGAAAGCGTAACCGTCCTCAAGGGTGCGGCCGCTACAGCCCTCTATGGTTCCCGCGGAGCCAACGGAGCCATCGTGATCGTCTCCAAGGGAGGAAAGTACGGCAAACAGGGTCTCGGAATCGAAGTGAACCAGACTCTGGAATGGACAGATGTTTACAAATCGCCGGTAGCGCTGCAGAATGTTTACGGTGCAGGTTACCCGTACAACGGCTATCAGGGAGATTTCCAGCCGGACGGCTCGCTTGACAGGGTCAACTACAGCTGGGGTCCGAAGATGGACGGCAGCCTGAGGAACCAGTTTATGCCAAACGGCGAGAGTACTCCTTTTGTCGCCCATCCTGACAACTGGAAGGAATTCTACCAGACCGGCATCAACAACACGACCAACATCGCGATCAGCGGCGGCGGTGAAAAGTCCTCCTTCCGCCTTTCCTACGGCTACACCAAGAACATCGGCGTGTTCATCAACAATGACTTCAACCGCCACAACATTTCATTCAGAGGCAACACCGAACTCAACCGCGTGTTCTCTGTGGAACTCGGTGTGAAGTACGCCTTCTCATCCGCAAAGAACGGAGCCAGCCAGGGTGGTTGGGACTGGGGCAACAACGTAGGCATGATCACAGCCTACTATGTTCCTCGCAATCTTGACATCGCCTCCTACTACAGCCAGTACAGGGACCCTGAAACCCAGGCTGTCGAGACCACGTCTTCCTGGGGCACTCTGCGCAGTTATTTCCACACGAGGGACACCCAGGTCCAGATCCGCAACGAGAATTCGATCCTTTCCGACATCACCCTGCACGCCAACCTCGCTCCTTGGCTTAAAGGAAGCGTCAAGGCCAACTACAACTACTACGGCATCAGCACCAAGAGCACATGGGTAGGAACCGGTGAGAACGGCGGCCCTTCAGGCTCCGGCGGCTATGGCCGGGGCGGCAACATTTCCGGCGGCTACAACCTTATGGGAATGCTCCAGATGCCGGAGCGCACCATAAAGTCGGGGATCGGCGACTTCACGGTGGCAGCCATCCTTGCGGCTGAACTTTACGGCAACACCGAAAGCCATTCATGGAGCAAGCAGACCAACGGAGGTCTCGTGGTTCCGGGTGTCTTCTCATTCTCGAACTCAGTCAACAAGATCGACCCTTCGTTCAGCTACACTCCACGCAACCAGCAGACCTTCGGCATCTCAGGTATCGTGAACATAGGATGGCGCGATCAGGTGTTCCTCGAACTCACCGCCCGTAACGACTGGCTTTCAACGCTGACTTATCCTTCCTACATGATCGGAGAAAACAACTACTCTGTGTTCTATCCGTCTGCGAACCTCTCATGGGTGTTCACGGACTCGTTCCGGAAAGACATCGGCGATTGGTTCTCATTCGGAAAAATCCGCGCTTCCATCGCCCGCGTGGGTATGGGAACATCCGCCTACGCCACGAGCAAGGGTTACGGAGTCTTCAGCCAGGAATCCATCTACACTCCGGACAAGAGCGGTTCCGTCCTCGCGGCCTATCCTAACCTCGGAACAGCCTACAACTCCAACCTCAAGCCGGAGATCCAGCAGTCAATCGAACTCGGTTTCGACACACGGTTCTTCGACGAAAGGGTGAACATCGACTTCGCCTGGTACAAGAGCAACACCTTCAACCAGATCATGTCCGTGGGTTCCGTCTCAGAATCCGGAGCCAGCACCAAGCTGATCAACGCCGGCAACATCCAGAACAAGGGTATTGAGCTTCAGATGGATGTGACACCTGTCCGCAACAAGGACTGGCGCTGGACCATCGGCGGCAACCTCGCCGTCAACCGCGGCAAGGTCGTGAAACTCGACGATGAGGTCAAGGAATGGCAGCTGATGGGAGGCTATGATGCCGCACCTGAAATCTGGGCCTATGAAGGAGGAGCCTTCGGAGTTCTGACTTCCTACAAGAACGGCTCCTATATGTCCCCTGTCCAGACCTGGGAAGGAGAACCCGGGGACCCTCGCAACGGCAAGATGATAATTGAATACTACACTGAACTCGGTTCTCCGAACTCAACTTCGTCATACTATCCGCTGACTCTTTACGACCGCAACGAAGAAGGTGACAGGGACCGTCACATCCTCGGAAAGGTAGAACCTGACTTCACGCTCAGCCTCAACACCTCCCTCTCCTGGAAGAACCTCGACCTCTACTTGCAGGCCGACGGACGCTTCGGAGGAAATTATTTCTCGAACATGTGGAAGTACTGCGTGCCAAAAGGTAGTCTCGAATCGACTCTCGAAGGGCGTGACAAGGAACATGGAGGCATCGCCAGGATCAACTACAAGGGTGAGACCGTTTATGACGGTCTGATGCTTGACGCAGTGTTCGCCGAAGGCACACAGGCACCTACCCAGAATCCTGACGGCACAGTGGGCGCGATGGTCGATGTCGGAGGCCTGACCTACAAGGAAGCGGTCGAGACATTGAACATCAGACCTGTCACGACAGGCATGTGGTACATGCTGAACTACGGTTGGGGTATGCCGGCATTGCCGGGGTCAATTCAGGACAACACATGGTTCGCCCTGCGTGAAATCTCCCTCGGTTACCGTCTTCCAGGCCACATCTGCAAGAAGTTCGGCGCCAACTACCTGCGCCTCGGCTTCACGGCCCGCAACATCTGCTACCTCATCAACAAGCTCACGGACGGACTTAACCCGGCCTCCATCTCAAGCAACAACCCTCTGCAACCGATGGACATCGGCGCCGTGCCGTTCTACCGTACCTATGCTTTCAATCTGACCGTCAGATTCTAAAAATGGAAAAAAGATGAAAACAATGAAATATTTACTCGCAGGATTCTGCTCCGCGATGATGCTTGCCGGCTGTCTGGCCGAGTATCAGGACCTGAACACTGATCCGGAGCAGCTGGGAACGACAGACCCGCGCAACGTGTTCACCGGAGCGACAATTAATTTCAACAACAACAGCCGCTCGCACCTTACGGCCAAGTACAGCGGTGTTATGATCTATATGCAGTACCTCGTGTCCTCGGGAGGAGCATCGGAAGGATACTACATTTCTTCTGAAAAGCCGAACAATCATCCCGAGCCATACAGCCCGGCTTACAGCGACTACTATTCAGGAAACGGAGCCTATGGTCTTCGCCTTGACTACCTGATCAACACTGTCATTCCTAAGAATGAAAATGCCGACAATTACTCTGATGTCAAGGCCATCGCCCAGATTCTGCTGAACTACGAACAGTGGCGCATCCTCGACACCTACGGAGCAGCTCCGATCACAGAGGCGTTCCGCGCCCAGTCCGACGACATACGCACGCCTCGCTACGATCTCTATCAACAGAGCATCGACGGAACCCCCATGTACAAGAAGATCGACGCGGAAGTGAAAGCCGCCGTCGAAACCCTGAAGACCTCGAACGACAACCAGGCAGATCTCGGCGCCAACGACTTCTTCTACAACGGAGATGTGCGGAAATGGATAAAATTCGGAAACACCCTAAGAGTCAAAATGGCCCAAAGACTCGAAAAGGCTGACGCAGCGTTCTACAACAGCGTCATCAACGAGGTGCTCACATCAGCCTCCGACCTGATCGCAAGCAACGACGAGTCCTGCATCTATCAGCATTCAAACGAATACAACAACAACACCGACGACATCCAGGACATCACCTCGAATTATGTCGCTTCCGCGGCGTTCGTGAACTTCCTGAAGTCCGTCGATGACCCTCGTCTGCCGATCATGGTGCGCCGCAACGGTTTCGGCGAAGGCAACAACAACGACACCAACGACGAATGGTTCGAGACCTTCAAGAAGGAATATCCGGACTACAAGACACGCTGGCCTCAGTACATTGACCGCTATGTCGGAATGTCCGCCAACCCGGACAGTTCCTCATCGACTTACCAGAAGAATGCCTACCTCACCCTTCCTTACCACAAGGAAGACGGCACCGAGGCCAATCTTGAAATCCGTATGCACTCCCAGATCGAGAGCCGCTACTACGTAAAGAACGGTGGCATAATCGGTAACAACAACATGCCGGCGAGAGCCATAGAAGGCGAGGATTTCTACATCAACCAGGACAAAATGCACACATTCACTCCGCTCATCACTTATCCGGAAACCTGCCTGATGCTGGCTGAAATCGCAGTCAAGAAGGGCGGTGCGGTTGCCGGAAAGGATGCCAAAGGATGGTTCCAGGAAGGTGTGAAAGCTTCCATGGAGCAGTACCGTGACTGGGCTGCAAACATGTACGTTGTGGCTCAGACAACGGAGACCGCAGCCAACTACAGTCCTGTCACAGACGACAAAATCAACGCTTACCTTGCTCGTCCGGAATTCACGGACATCACTCTTGAGAAGATCATCTCCCAGCAATGGGTGAACCTGTACATGCAGCCTGAAGAGATGTGGGCCACCTGGAAGCGCACCGGACTTCCGGCCTTCAAGGAGAAACCGGAGCCGACGGGAGGTGTGGCCGTACTTGAGGAGATCCGGTACACGAACAACATCCTGACAATCCCGAGGCGCAACTCATTGGGAACTCCGAACACCTTGAACATCGCCAACTACAATGCCGCCATTGATGCCCTTAAAAGCGATGCCAAATACGGCACCGACACAGACAGGACTGAAGGCCGCATCTGGTGGGATGTCGAGTAAATCGAAATATTCATAGTTCTGATTATCCTCCGCCGGTTCAGCACCGGCGGAGGTTTTTATTGAAAACACCTTGCGAGCGTGAAATGCCAGAGGATCACGCCGACGGAGACGGAGACGTTGAGGGAGTGCTTGGTGCCGAACTGCGGAATCTCCAATGTCATGTCGGAAGCGTCAACGACAGACTGGTCCACCCCGTCCACCTCATTGCCGAAGATCAGGGCGTACTTTTTCCCTTCGGCGAAGACGGGTCTGAATTTCTCAAGACTGACGGAGCCTACCGTCTGTTCCACGCTCACGATCGTGTAACCTTCCGAGCGAAGACGGGCGACGACCTCCAGCGTGCTGTCCGAGTGTTCCCACGGCACACTGTCCTCCGCCCCGAGGGCAGACTTGTGGATCTCGGCGGAGGGAGGGACCGCGCATATTCCGCAAAGCCAGATCCTGTCAGTCTTGAAGGAGTCGCAGGTGCGGAAAGCCGCCCCCACGTTGTGGGCGCTCCGGATGTTGTCCAGCACCACAACGACCCCGCTCTGAGGAAGTTTCTTGTATTCCCCAGGTGACACCCTGTCCATTTCCACACTCAACAACTTTCTGTCTTTCACCATATTCTGCATTTGTGATTGCAAATATAGCAAAAATCGTTTTTTAATCTTATCTTTGCGAACCTTGTCCCAAATAAAGGGCAATGAAAAACTAACTACAGAATTGTATGAAACAGGATCTTCAGATTTTTGATCTGATCAGAAATGAAAAGGAAAGGCAGTCTTCCGGACTCGAATTGATTGCATCAGAAAACTACGTGAGCGACTACGTGCTTGAGGCGATGGGATCCATCTGCACCAACAAGTATGCGGAAGGCTACCCTGGCAAGAGGTACTATGGCGGATGCCAGGTCGTTGACCAGATCGAGCAGCTTGCGATCGACCGTCTCTGCAAGATCTATGACGCTGAATATGCCAACGTCCAGCCACACTCCGGAGCCCAGGCCAACATGGCCGTCATCATGGCGTGCCTCAAGCCTGGCGACACATTCATGGGACTTGACCTCTCGCAGGGAGGCCACCTCACCCACGGCTCGCCGGTCAACGCCTCGGGAATCCTCTACCACGCCGTGGCTTACGGACTCAATGAGGAGACAGGCATGATCGACTACGACAAGATGGAGAGCACCGCACGCGAATGCAGGCCGAAACTCATCATCGGCGGCGCTTCGGCATATTCCCGGGAATGGGACTATGAAAGGATGCGCGCGATAGCGGATGAGGTTGGAGCCCTTCTGTGGATCGACATGGCCCACACGGCCGGTCTCATCGCCGCCGGACTGCTCAAGAATCCTGTGAAATACGCCCACATCGTGACCTCCACCACCCACAAGACTCTTCGCGGTCCACGCGGAGGCATCATCCTGATGGGCAAGGACTTCGACAACCCTTGGGGACTCAAGACTCCGAAAGGCGAGACAAAGAGGATGAGCGCCATCCTCAACTCAAGCGTGTTCCCGGGAGTGCAGGGCGGACCTCTTGAGCATGTGATCGCCGCCAAGGCAGTCGCTTTCTATGAGGCGATGCAGCCTGAATATGTGGAATACCAGAAGCAGGTCATGGCCAATGCGAAAAAGATGGCGGAGGAGTTCGTCGCAAGAGGCTACAAGGTCGTCTCCGGCGGCACCGACAACCACTTGATGCTCATTGATCTGAGGACGAAGTTCCCGGAGGTGACCGGAAGGATGGCCGAGAAGGAGCTTGAGAAGGCCGAGATCACCCTCAACAAGAACATGGTTCCGTTCGACACCCGTTCCCCGTTCAAGACCTCAGGAGTGAGAATCGGTACGCCGGCCATCACCTCCCGCGGTTTTGTGGAGAAGGACATGGTGGAGATCGTAGCTCTGATCGACACCGTGCTCACCGCCGTCGCCAAGTACGCCGACGTTGTCAACGGTGTTTCCGAGGAAGGCGCCGGGGAATACGCCAAAGTCCTTGAGACCGTCAGGCACAAGGTTCACAACATGACCGCCGGCCGGCCTCTGAACAGGTACTGAAATCAAGAACTGTACATACTGAAAAGTTGCCGGTGGATCTCCGGCAACTTTTTTTATTGTTACCCGAGGATTACTCGACGTAAAGCAGCAGACCTTTGAGGTACTCGCCCTCCGGGTGGTAGATGTTGACAGCATGGTCGGCCGGCTGGTTAAGCCGGTCAAGAATGCGGACACTGCGCCCGGTCCGGGCGGCCGCGGAGAAAACGGCAAGGGCGAACGCTTCCTTGTCCACGACCTGCGAGCAGCTGAACGTGAAGACCAAGCCCCCCGGAGCGACCTTGCTGATCGCCGAGGCATTCAGGCGCTGGTAGGCCCGGAGCGCGTTGTTCAGAGCGCCACGATGCTTGGCGAAAGCGGGCGGATCAACAATCATCAGATCGTATTTGTCCTCCGGGACATCGCGCAGGAATTCAATGGCATCGGCACAGCAGCCGGTGTGCATGGACGGTCCGAAGCCGTTCAACAGCATGTTCCTTTCCACCATGTCAACCGCCTTGTGCGAACTGTCAACCGAATCCACATGTACGGCACCCGATCCCAAAGCATAGACGGAGAAGCCTCCTGTGTAGCAGAAAAGGTTCAGGACGTTGCGGCCCTTGGAATATTTTCCCACCAAGGCGCGGTTCTCTCTCTGGTCCAGGAAGAAGCCGGTCTTCTGGCCTTCGGTCCAGTTGACAAAAAACTTGTGACCGTTCTCCAGCACAACCTGCTCATCATCGGAAAAACCTTCGGAACGGTAAAGATAGCCGTCCACCAGATCCAGCCCAGCCTTGAACGGAGCCGTTCCGGAACTCTTGTCGTAAACGGCCTTCAAGGAGGAGCCATAGACTGACTTAAGAGCTTCACAGATAGAGCCTTTCGCACGGAACATGCCGACAGAATGGGCCTGCATGACGCAGACTCCGTCATAATAGTCTATGATGAGGCCAGGAAGGCCGTCGCCCTCGCCGTGGACCAGACGGTAGCAATTGGTAGCCTCGGCATCGGCCAGACCGGCGGCGGCACGCATGCGGAGGGCGCGCCCGATCATATTCCTCCAGAAGTCGGGAGAAAGGACATCCTCTCCGGCGAAGCTCAGCACGCGGACAGCGATCGAGCCTATCTGATAGTGTCCATAGGCCAGAAAATCACCGCCCTGCGAGAACACCCCCACGATGTCACCCTCCGCCGGGGTGCCGACAATCTGTGCGATGGCGCCTGAGAACACCCACGGATGGAATCTCAGAAGAGAGTCCTCTCTACCTTTCTTTAGTATTATCTTTGTCATCTTCAACGTGTTTTGGAGGACAAGGAAGCATCTGCTCCGGAGTCAGCGGATGTTTTTCTGAGGCCATAAGCTTGTAGTACATCTCCCGGCAGATCCAGGCGTCGGTGGCGGCATAGGCCTGTTGCGAATCAGACAACGTCTCCGCCTCCCAATTGGAGAGCTGCTGGGCCTTGGAGATCCGCACCCCGAGGATGATCGCAGCCATCTTCTTGACACTCTTGTCCTTGATTCCATATTCCCAGACCATCTTCTGGAGGTCCACGAAAGCTTTGGGTTCGAAGTCGTGGTGCCTCTTCAAGCCGCGCACGTCATCAGTGACGGCAGCCCCGACCTTGATTATCTCTTTGCTCGCCAGAATCTTGCACAATGATTTTGGAATACCTCCCATCAACTTGACCCTGAACAGAAAAGCCTTCTCCCTACCTGAAAGCTGCAACAGCGAGACTCCGTAGTGCGGCTGATCCGCCGAGAAGCAGGGACGGGACTCCGTGTCAAAGCCGATGACTTTCTGCTTTCTGAGGTAACCGATCGCTTTTAGAAACTCAAAACCTTGGCTGTCAATAACTTTTATCTTACCAGGGAAGCTCGATGGCTCCAGTTGCTCTATCTCTTCAGGACTGATGCTGATTTTGTACGACATAAGAATAATGAGTGTTTGGAGCCAACGCCCCGACAAGGCCGGGGAATGAGTCCGGAACATTTAAATCAATTTAGTAATCCCTTACGCTTACTAAGAAACCTTCAAAAAATAACCTGCATCATCTTTTTCATTCTTTTCGGCCCGGATTCCTTTTCTCATCAGTCGTGTACATCCGGTACACTCCTTCTTCCAAAAGAAATCCACTCTCAAAAAATAAAAGACAATCTGACGCAGTTTATTTTTTTCATGTTTCTAAGAAGTTGTTTTGATTTGTTTGAAATGTTCTTTGAGGTGAAAAATCTTCATCTTCTTCCCA
>CAVIGZ010000071.1:0-9561 GCA_963642565.1 Bacteroidaceae bacterium
TAAAGGTCAGGTTTAACAAAAGTTTAAGCTTATGGGTAAAAAATTATTTACAATCGCGCTGTGCCTGTTCATCGGCATAGGCGCGGCGTTGGCCCAGAACACTGTGACCGGAACCGTGACGGACGAAAGTGGCCAGCCATTGGTCGGAGCGTCTGTATTGGTTTCCGGAACAACAGTCGGAGTGAACACCGATCTGAACGGAAACTATTCCCTTAATGTTCCGAAGGATGGTGTTCTGGTGTTCTCTTTCATTGGCTTTGAAGAGCAGAGGATCACACCTAACGGTCGCAAGACTATCAATGTTGTTCTTGTGGAAGACAAAAACGTGCTCAATGAGACCATCGTGGTCGCATTCGGGACCACTACCAAAGAGGCTTTCACGGGATCGGCTTCAGTCATGAAGTCCGACCAGCTCCAGAAGCGACAGACCTCCAATGTCGCCAACTCACTTGTCGGCAACGTCGCCGGTCTCCAGATGAGGGGCGCTTCCGGAGCGCCGGGAGCAGGCGCGGGATCGGTGAACATTCGCGGTATCGCCTCAATGTATGCGTCCACAGAGCCTCTCGTCATCGTTGATGGAGCCACTTATTCGGCATCCCTGTCCAACATTCCTCAAAGCGACATCGAGTCAGTGACCGTCCTCAAGGACGCCGCCTCGGCCGCATTGTACGGAGCCCGCGGAGCCGCCGGTGTCATCATCGTCACGACCAAACGCAGCAAGAGCGGAGACGCCGTCGTCAACTTCGACGCCAAATGGGGAGTCAACAGCCGAGCCACACAGGACTATGAGACCATAACCGATCCTGGTGAATACTACGAGGCATCCTATGCCCAGCTTTTCAACAATTACTACTACAATCAGGGACTGTCGCTTGAAGCGGCCAATGCGCAGGCGAACAAGAATATGATTAACTACTTGGGCTATCAGGTTTACACCGTGCCTGACGGGCAACAGCTCATCGGCATTGACGGCAAGCTCAATCCCAATGCGACCCTCGGATATGCCATCAAGTCCGGTGACGAGACTTATTGGCTCCAGCCTGACAATTGGAAAGACCTGGCATATAGAACAGCTCTCCGTCAGGAGTACAACCTCAGCATAAACGGCGGCAACGACAAGACTTCCGTCTATGCGAGTCTCGGCTACCTCGATGAGGACGGTGTCATCCAGTACTCGGGCTATCAGCGTATCTCTGCCCGTCTCAAAGCCGACTATCAGGTGAAGAAGTGGCTGAAATTCTCCGGCAATGTCGGGTATGTCCACTCAAAGACAGAATCCAACCCTAACATGAGCACATCCTCCAGCTCCACCAACCTGATGTACTACACGACGCATATAGCTCCTATCTATCCTGCATATGTACGTGTTCTCGACGCCAACGGAAATCCTGTGATCAGGGTTGACGCCAACGGGAACGAACAGTACGACTATGGCGTGGCCGGAAGCAACTATCCTGTAAGCCGTGCGTTCCTGCAGACAGGCAACCCTCTCGGAAGCAACAGGTACAATGACCATTATACTATCGGCAACCAACTCAACGCCACATTCGCGGCGGATGCCGACATCACATCCTGGCTCAAGTTCAACGCCACGTCCACCATCAACTGGGGCGGCACCCTTTATCACCACTATGACAATGCCCTTTATGGTCCGAAAGTCGGCGTGAACGGAGAACTCACCAAATACCAAAGCACAGGCTTCCGCACCAACAACGCCCAGACTCTGTCCTATCACGACACGTTCGGAGACCACAGCGTCAATGTTCTTGCGGGTCACGAGTATTACGACACAAAGACCTATTATCTTGAGGCGGATGCCCGCGGACTCTTCTCTCCTGACATTCAGGAAATCAACGCGACGGCCAACAAGTATGACTCATACGGTTACAAGTCAGAGTACAATGTGGAAGGTTATTTCCTGAGCGCCCATTATAACTACGCCCAGAAATATCACGCATCTTTGTCCTACCGTCGTGACGCGTCTTCAAACTTCATGAAGGAAGACGGCAGATGGTGGGGAGATTTCTGGTCTGTCGGAGCGGCCTGGATCGCATCAAAGGAAAATTTCCTTGCTGATGCAAGCTGGATTGACATGCTGAAGATCAAGGCTTCTGTCGGACAGCAGGGCAACGACAGCATCGGCAGCAACAGGTACACGGACATGTACACCCTCTCCAAATCAGGCACATATTCCATGTCCCCGACGTTCTCTGTCATAGGCAACCCAAGCATCACGTGGGAAACCACAACGAACATAAACATCGGTACCGAGTTCAGTTTCTGGCAGGGACGCCTCTCGGGATCCCTTGACGTTTATGACAAGATTGCCCAGGATCAGCTGTTCTGGCTTTCTGTTCCGGAACACAGCGGTTCCCGCGGATATTACGGAAATATGGGAGACATCCGGAACCTCGGTTTCGAACTCGTTCTAAATGCGGCTGTCATCCGCACCAAGGATGTTGATTGGAACGTGTCATTCAACACAGCCCATAATTCCACCAAGATCCTCAGCCTCCCGGAGTCGAAGATGGTTGATCCGGACAACGGCTACGAAGGTTTCACCGAAAGCAGCCAGTGGTTCAAGGTCGGCGGACCGCTCTACAATGCTTTCCGGCACAAGTATGCCGGCGTGAATGAGAACGGTGAGGCTCTCTACTATGTGGACAGCTCTCTTGGCGGGAAGACAGACAGGCCTGGTACTCTTACCGACCAAGTCACCACCAATCCTAATGTCGCCACCAAATACGAACTCGGTACCATGCTGCCTACACTCTTCGGTGGATTCAGCACTGATCTCAGAGTCGGCAGATTTGACTTCTCCGCCACTTTCGACTATCAGATCGGAGGCAAAATGTACGATACCCGCTATGCGAGCTACATGAGTCCGTGGGAGAATTCAGGCAGTGCAGGCTCCACTTTCCACAAAGATTGGAAGAAGGCCTGGTCTGTAAACAACACCTCCAGCGCCATCCCAAGATGGTACTATGGCGATCAGTATTCAACGGGAGACTCCGACAGATGGCTCATCAGTTCCAGCTACCTCAATTTCCAGTCATTCACAGTAGGTTACACTCTTCCGAAGAACCTGGTCAAGGGAATCTCCAAGGCAAGAATCTATGCCGCGGGTGAGAATCTCTGGTTCTGGTCGGCACGCAAGGGTCTTGACCCTCGTTATTCTTATTCAGGTAACACCTATGTCGCTGTGTACTCACCGGTACGCACCGTTTCCGCAGGTGTTCAGTTGACATTCTAATTTTCGGAGGAATTGAATATGAAAAATATAATCAAGGCTTTCCTGATTGTGGCCTGTACTGTCGTTTTTGCGACAGGATGTATTCAGGAAATCGAGCCTCAGGGCAGCAGTGTAACCTTGAGTCAGGCAGCAAAAGCCCCTGGCGCGTATGACAATTTTGTCGATGCCGTAACCAACTCGCTTACCGGATCTTTTACATATAGCGGAAGCAATCAGTATCCTTGGGATTTCGGTTATCCTTCTTTCTATCTTCAGAGAGACGTGATGGGCAATGACATCGTTTGCGAAGACAGTGGCAGCGAGTGGTACACCACATGGTACACATGCGGTACAGGTCTTGGACCGGGTTATGCGGTCTGTCAAATCCCTTGGACATATTACTACAAGTGGATCAAGAACTGCAACACCGTCCTTTCCATGTACAACAGCGATCCGGCGGAATCCAAAAAGACCGGTGCAGGCATAGCACTTGCGATGCGGGCGATGTTCTTTATGGACCTTGCCAGAATGTATTCGGAGAAGACCTACGGAGAGGACAAGTCGGCAATCACCGTTCCATACATTACTGAGGAAACACTTGTGGAAGAGTGCACTCACAATCCTCGCGCCACCAATGAAGAGATCTTCGGTCACATCATTGATGACCTCAATCTCGCCGAGGAATACCTTGCCGGGTACACCCGCTCCGACAAATATGTTCCGGACCAGTCTGTGGTGTATGGCCTCAAGGCCCGGGCGTATCTCACAATGGAAGATTGGGCTAACGCCGAGAAGTACGCCAAACTCGCACAGAATGGCTACACGGAGCTTTCGGCAGACCAGTACACCGACCAGAAGACAGGTTTCAACACGCCTAACGACGCATGGATATTCGCTCTGACCTACAAGTCTACGGATGACAACATCCAGCTCAACGACGGCGACTCCAGCTGGGGATCCCAAATGATTGTCGAAGTTTCAGAGTCAGAATGCGGTTACTCGGCGAATTATGTAGGGCCAAAGCGTATTGACGCACACCTTTTCTCCACTATCCCTGTCACTGATTTCCGCAGGATGTGCTGGGTGGATCCTGCAATTGACAATCTTGGTACAGAGGCCGAGGTCATCGAAGCGTTGAGCAAGTATTCCGACTCTCCGGAAGGACTGTTCAACACCGGCTATACAGTATCCAAAAAGGGTGTCGGAGGAATTCCTGTCAAGTTCCGACCAAAGAATGGAGAGCACGCTGATCAGTATGCCGCATTCACGGTCGCTGTTCCTATGATGAGAGTCGAGGAGATGAAGCTCATCGAAATCGAAGCCGCCGGCATGCAGGATGAAGGCCGCGGTAAAACCCTTCTCACCGAGTTCGCGAAGAAGCGTGACCCTAACTTTGAGTATGGCACCCATCACGACGCCTATTATGCCACAAGAGCCAACACCTTCCAGCAGGAATGCTGGTGGCAGCGCCGTGTGGAATTCTGGGGAGAAGGTCTGGCTACTTTCGATGTCAAACGTTACGGAGCCGGCATCATCCGCAGTTATGCAGGGACCAATCACCCTGAAGGATACCGTTGGAATGAGACCAAGACCCCTCAATGGATGACACTTTGTTTCGTTCAGACTGAATCCAACTACAACTCCGCGCTTATCCAGAATCCTACCCCTATCATGCCTACGGAGGACTCGGAAGAGTTTGTTTGGTAAATAAAAGCATTGGAATTATGAAAAGATATTTTTATGTATTGGCAAGTCTCGCTCTTGCGGTGGGCCTGATCTCTTGCGAGAAAGACAAATACGGCACCGCGGCGGGGCACGATTCGGCACCGAATATAGTTCTCAAGGCATTTTCCGCGGAACTCCCGAATGATCCTGACTGCGATGCGGTCGTGCGCTTCGCGGCGAACAACGCCACCACAGATGTTTACTATTTCGCCGAACTGAAATCCGAGAAAGACGGACGCAATCTTTCGGACGAGGCCTATGCGGAATATGTTGTGGCGAATGGTACGAAGCTGACCGTCGAGAAAAACTCTTTCGATGGCTCATTGGTCGCCGATGCGCTTGTCAAGAATCTGTATTATGAGAACATCATCACCGCAGTGGCAGTAGGCAACGGCGCCAAGTCAATGTCTTCGGTCTCATTCACCGGCATTAAATGGAACACTCTCTGCACTGGCACTTATTACTTTAAGAATTCATTCTCCCAAGCGCTTGTGGGAAGCACAAAGGAAGGTGTGGTTTTACAGCAGCAGGATGAAGACAAAAGCCAGTACCGTCTGAAGGATCTTTATGGTGTCGGGAATAACCTCTGTTTCTTCACCATTGACTTGTCCGCGACGGATGATGACGGCACCTATCAGTTCGCCCGCATTCCTGCGCAGAGCACCGGACTCACACACAGCAAGTATGGAGCGCTCAGCATAAGGGATGTCGGCTATTGGCAGGGCGACGACAGTTGGATAACAGGAAGCGGTTATGAAAGTGGAATATATGAGGACTACAGTTGCTTCCTTCTTGGCCAGTACTATGTGTCCGCAGGCAGTTGCGGATACCAATATGAGTACTTTGTTCCTGACAATTGATTTATAATCTACCAAATTTTCTCATGAAAGGAGGGTGGCGCTGATGCCATCCTCCTTTGCTATAATCGGAATTTTGAGATCGGCCGTGTACGAGATTACCGGCTTTTTGACTCTCGGCAAGACTTTTTCTTCGACCTGGACGCTTTCAAAAAATCCTCGAAAGGGATGACCGACGGAACGGATTATTGGTTATCTTTGCTGACGGGGTCGAAGGAGATGGACGGGATGCCGGACTGGGCAAAGGGCGACAAGGCCTTCGAGGCCTACTTCGAGGCGTCCGCCAGAGCCAACTTCACCCCAGAGGAAACCATTCAATACGACAAGGACATGATGACGGAACGCGACAGGATCAACTCCATCAACTACGCACGGTGGGAGGGAGTCCAGGAAGGTATACAGGAAGGCATGCAACAGAAGCAGGACGAGATCGCCCGGGCTTTCAAGGCCAAAGGGATCGATGCAGAGACAATCGCCGCATGCACGGGGCTTTCTGTGGAGGCGGTCAAGGATCTTTAGAGATGACACATGCGCTGACTCTGTTCACCCCAAATATTTCAATATGGCAACCCGAACATCCATAGGGTAATACGCTTGCCATAGCCGATCTCGGTACCGTCAGCACCAAGGCGGTTGGCAGGGTGATCCCGGCTCAGGAACGACAAGACCCTCTTCCGGATAAATTTAATCCTTAAGACAGCCAATCGGTACGACCCAGACTCCGTCCGGGCGCTGATAGGCATAAGATGCGAGACCTGTCAGTACCATCATGAAAGACGGCTCGGACATTCTGACGGTGTCTATCTTGTTTTTCAGCGCCTTCAGAGAGCGGGCTCCGGCATTGATGTTCTCGTCTCCTCCTATCTTGATTTCCACCAAACCATACTGCCCGTTTCGCAAGTGTACCACTGAATCGCATTCAAGCCCGTCCTTGTCCCGGTAATGATACACATTCCCGTTCAATGCATCGGAATAAACCCGCAAATCACGGACAGCCATTGTCTCGAACAACAGACCGAATGTCTCCAAATCGTTAATCAAGTCATTCGGGCCGATGCCGAGGGCGGCGACCGCTATTGAGGAATCCACGAAATATCTTGTGTCCGTCGTGCGTATTGCCGTCTTTGAACGGAGATTTGGATTCCAAGTGTGCATGTCCTCTATGACAAAGATTTTCCGAAGCACCTCCAGATAGTCCTCAATCGTTTTCTCGCTCATCGAGTCTGTCTCATTGGCCAGCATGTCATCGCGGATCTTGGCCAATGAGACTTGCGTACCCTGATGACGGGAGTATGAACGCATCAGGCGTTTGGCCTTTTCGCTGTCACGCTTTGTCTTGTCAACCCGATTGATGTCAACTTCAGTGACAGCCTGATAGTAGTCAAAGGCACGTTCCAATGAAATGTCCTGTCCCTGCAGTGTGGCCTTTGGCCATCCTCCGCGGCACACGAGGTGCGCAAGACGCTCTATAGACATGGTTTCAGCCTCTGTGGGGACGGCTCTGCCCGAGAACAGTTTTCCGAGACTGATGCTTCCCGTAGATTCTCCTGATTCCCATAATGACATCGGACGCATTTTCAGTCTCGCGATGCGTCCTGTCCCGGAATGGCTTGAGGTCTCGCCCTCCTCCCCGTTCTGTATGGGGACAGACGACCCTGTCAGAATAAACTGGCCGTCCTCTTTCCTGTGGTCGCATTCGAACCTCACGCTGTCCCAAAGTGACGGCGCAAGCTGCCACTCGTCGATCAGGCGTGGCGCCGCTCCTTTAAGAAGAAGTTCCGGGTTCATCGCGGCGAGCTGGACATTCATATGTCGGCGTTTGGGGTCGTTCATGTACAAGACACTCCCTGCCACCTGTTCCGCTGTCGTCGTTTTTCCGCACCACTTGGGCCCCTCTATCAGAACCGCACCCATCCCTTTAAGTTTCCTTAAAAGGATGCTGTCTGCTATCCGCGCCTTGTACTCAATCATAATCAATTACCTTATAATCAAGCGCAAAGATAATGAATTTCTTTTTTACTTCCGAATTTGGCGGGATTTTACTTCCGAATTTGGCGGGATTTTACTTCCGAATTTGGCGACAATCATATTTGACAGTTGTACCGCGCGCGAGAAGTAGACACAGAAAATAATTTTTGATGTTAATAATTTCCCAGAGTAGACACTGGGTGTAATTTTCTGCGTTTTGGTTTTACAAAAGTAGACATTTCCGATGTTTTTTCGGCATTTCCGTTTATGAAAGTGGACACGGCTTTCGCGGGGATCACTTATCTTCTTTATTGTCAGCCTTTTTGCGCCTTTCGCGGACAAACTTCGGTTCCGGTGACGCTTCGCGTGTCTCGAAAGTATTTTTCCGGGGCAGTTCTCCCTTGTAATATCGCTTGCGATAGTTGGAAGGAGTGTCGTATCCTATTGCAAAACAGGGGCGCTTCTCGTTGTAGAACGAGACATATTCGTCCAACTTACTGATAATCAAAGGCCATTTCCATTCTCTGTCAATACCGAAGTCCATTATTAGTTCTTCTTTTATCCAGCCGTTCAGAGCCTCGTTGACGGGGTTGTCGGTGGGCTTTCCGGCCCTCGACATAGAGCGGACTATGTTCGTGTCCTTTATCAGATCATTGTATGCCATTGAGGCGTATACGCTGCCCTGGTCGGTGTGCAGTATGACAGGCTCCGCAGTGCCCTTGAGCAGCCCTACGACATCGTTGAGACCATCAATGTACTGATCCCTGCACCCGCGTTCTGCGGTCGCCTTATAGGAGAGTATCTCCTTGGTGAATACATCGAAGTAGAAGGTCACCTCAAAGTTCGTGCACCGCGCACGGAGCATTGTCATATCGGACACTATAACCTGCCTGGGCCTGTCAACCATATCCCATGTTGAGTAGATGAGGTTCGGATACTTGTCGCGTACCTTGCGGGGACGATAATGCACCCGGTGCATCGTCTCGGCCTTGATTCCGAGAAACCTGAAGCACTTGTAGACGTAGCTGTCGCTTATCTCTATGGACATGTTGATCCTGATGAAGGCGGCTGTCCAGCGATACCCGTGGGTCTTGTGCTTGCTATGCACTTCACTGACCTTTTCCACAATCTTCTCGCGTCGATGGTCTCTGATTGAAGGCTTGTGCTTCAGCCACTTGTAGTAGCCGGCACGACTCACACCCATCATCTTGCAGAGATCCTGTACGGGGTTGTCGCGGGACAGAAGCTTGACTATTTCAAACTCCTCTCCTTTAAACGAACATACTCCGTTTGTCCATCCGAGTTCATCTGAACGGCATAGCTTTTTTTTAGCCGCTCGTTCTCGATGCGGAGCTTGAGTATCTCCCGTTTGTAGGATTCTTCAGTCCTGTCAAAGCCGTTGGGGACAATACTCCGGATGTCAGCATCGGCTCGGGCGAGGCCTTCCAGGCCGCCTTCTTCATACTGCTTGACCCACTTCTTAATTGACTGTTCGTTGATGTTGTTCACCGCAGCGAACTCTTTTGCTGTCCTCCGGCTAGACTTGAACTGGCGGACAAGAAGCTCTTTTTCAAGAGGATTCAAATGTTTTCCCATAAAAAGTTCCTCCTTTGAGGTGGATCTAACTGAAGCGGTCTACATACCGGCGGTTATCTCCCGGATGTTCTGCGGGGAGCTCCGGGAAAGGGCTCTCCTCGAACATCCGAGGATAACCGCCTCACAAAGGTACAAACTTCAATCTTTTCCCACCTCTCCGTGTCTACTTTTGCGAGAGCAGCA
>CAVIGZ010000072.1:0-8656 GCA_963642565.1 Bacteroidaceae bacterium
GATAAAACTCAAGCACCTGTACCCTATCATTGAAATCAAGAATTAGATGTTACAAGCTACTAGCTGAACAGTAACAAATTTACAACCTTTTATTGAATATTCATCAAAATATAAAAATATATTTCACAACCATCTGAACTACACCACTATTGGAGGTGAAGTTCATATTGACATATTCGATGACAGCGGCATTGAGTTCAATAGTGATGGAGGCAGGTTTGATGGCGAGTTAATCCAGGGCAGAGATATCCAAGGGACATTCGGTGAGAATGAGCCATATCAGCGGCATTGAATCTCTCAAACATACCGAATCTGCCGTTTTCTAAGTCAGGCACAAACACCTTAACCTCTACACTTTTTATTATTAGCGGGTTACAAAATGCTGGTAGTCAAAATGGAAGGTCAGAGTTTCACAACTAATTGAGAGTCAACGTATGCTGTTTCACTGGTTTATAATCAGAGTTTTATGGAATCCTGCCCGCCCCCGTTCCCGATCATTGAAGTTAAGCGGCATTAAGTTCAAGATGCTCTGACCAGTTTGTACACTGGAAGGTGCGTTTCTGTACCAACTGCTATCACATCAACGTTTGGTACTCCTAAGGACGTTTCTATGTACCAATCGCCAAGTATAGCTTCGATAGTACATAAAACAGCCGTTTCCTGTACAAACTTAATATCTGCGGGGAGAATACCTTTTGCTCATTGCTCGGACACGACAAATCACCCGAATCAGAAATACCAGACAAGGCGATAATGTCCTGATAATATCAAAAAAAGAGAGGCGAGAAAAATTTTTCTCACCTCTCCTGAAATCTTGCGATGCCTGATTACTCGGCCGGATGGATCGCACCCATCGGGCAGGCGTCGGCGCATGTGCCGCAGTCGATGCAGGCATCCGGATCAATGGTGTAAACATCGCCTTCGTGGATGGCGCCCTGAGGACACTCGCCCGCGCATGTGCCGCAAGCCACGCAATCAGTTTCTGAAATCTTGTAAGCCATAATTCAAATAAATAAAATTGTTTTCATTTTTCCGCTTCCGGAAATCCGGAAACATTATGCAAATATAAATCTTAAAATCACAATATCAAACCCCACACCACAAAAACGACGAGGGCCATCCCTACCTTTATCGCCTTGGCCTTGAGGAAGGATGTCTTGCTGTCGGCCAGAAGCGGAAGCGAGGCGTGGCCGTCCTGCACGATGGAATTGGCGAGCAGAACCGGGAACGGGATGACTCCGCTTGCGAACAGAGTCACAAAAACAAGGTGCGGGCCGGATTCGGGAATCAGTCCGATGGCTATGGCGAGCAGGATCATCAGAGCCGTGTTGTCGCTGACCCAGGCGGAAATGTCGATGAGGCCGAACAGCATTCCGATGACAAGAAGCACCCCGAAGGTCCAGGCGAATATGCTCGGAAGATGTCTTCGGACAATGTGCTTCCAAAGATGTTCCTCGACAAAATGATCGGAGGCGAAAAGCAGGGTACCCAGCACGACAAGGCTCAGAGCGCTGAAAATCCAAAAAATCCACTCTTCGTCAAAGACCGCAAGCATCTCATCATGAGCGCCTTCCTCCAGCAGACCAAGCAGCAGGGCGGCGATGAAGATCACGACCCCCGTGAACATGAATATTCTTGTCCTGCCGAAATGCTTTCCTTCCCTGTGCTGATGCCCGTCCTGATGCTCGCATCCGTCTCCGTGCAGTTCGAACGAGTCCTCCAGTCTGGTGGGAAGAAGCCGTCCCTTCGGCGAGAACCTGTCAACCAGAAGTCCGGTGACGACGGCGAGGACAAAGAGGATGAGGAACAGCACCGCGGCCTTTCCGGGAAACATCGCCATCATCATGAAGGACTCGTCTCCCGCCGTGGCGACCATCATCGCCACCAGAGCCCCGAAGCTGAGCATCCTGTGCGTGTAGAGAGAGACCGCCGCAAACCCGCCGACACACCCCGGGACCGCTCCCAGAAAGGCCGAAACCACAACCTGCGCAAAACCTGATTTCTTCAGGGTCCTGAATATCCTGCCGTCCGACTCCACATTGAACGACTCGATGATCATCATCATGACAACCACGAGTCCGGAGATCAGGACCGCGCCGCGCAAGGCATCGAGCAAAACGTGAACAATCATATCTAAACTGTCACCCAACCGGTAAGATAAAGATTGACGACAGGACGCAGAGGAGAGTTGGTGGTCAGGGTCAAAACGATCAGGCACTCCCCCTCCGGAAACCCTTTCGTGTCGAACGTCACCTTCAAATCACCCTTGCCCCCGGCAGGGACATCAGCGAAAGCCTGCGCCTTCACATGCGAGCTCTCTGAATCCACCTTATATATTCTTAAAGGAGACTTGCCTTTGTTGGCGAACGTGAACCGGCAGTCCACATTCGTTCCGGCCTTGACCTTGCCGAAGGAGAACGTGCTTTCTTCCGCTATCGGGTTCGGGCCGTCATTGCGTTCCTTCTCAGTCAGACCGGAGAAATCCTCCTTCGTGTACGTGAATATTCCCATACGGCTCTTTCCCGCCCCGAGCTCGGGGTTGGGATCGGAGACAATGGCCTCCGCACCCGCCGCGGCCGGTTCTTTCTCTGAAGACCGTGACATCTCCGCCTTGTAGGAGCGGCCGTCCACCAAAGGGGTGGCATAGTAGTAGTTCTTACCCCAATGCCGCCTGTCAGCGGTCACGGTGTAGGATATCCTGGCCGTTGACTTCGCCGGAACCGGATTGGGAGAGACCGTCAGGGAAAGCCCCTCGCTGACATCGGAGAAAGCCAGATTCAAAGGCCTGCCGCCAAGATTCGCGGCGAGGATGACTCCGCTCTTCTGTTGTCCCTGAGACAAGTTGCCACCCTTGATGTCCACTTTCTTGAGAGCGAGGTCGCCGAAACGGATCGGATAAAGTTCCTCGAGCGAGAGCCGCTTGTCATGTGTGACACCCTTGAGCCTGAGAATGACCGGCCGTTTCAGACCGGAAAAATAAGCCGTGAGGGACTTGTCAAACGGATAGCCCCCTTTCTCGTCATTCTTGAATGTGGCCTTGATGGTTCCGGTCTCACCGGGATTTATCGGTTTTTTTGTCCATTCGACATTGGTGCAGCCGCATGAGGACACCACATTATAGACCAGCAATGGTTTGTCAGCCACATTCTTTACCGAGAATATGGCTGTCACCGGACCGTCCGAGACAAGAATGTCCCCGAAATCATGCACTGTCTTGTCCAGTTGCACGATCCCCCCGAAGGTGTTGTCCTTGCCGGAGCCTTGAGCGTAAAGGGTGACGGAGGCCATGAGCAGCAGACCCGACACCGAGACGCAGGCGATCAGACACTTGAATATATTCATACACAAAACACGGGAAGGAGCAAATCCCTTTCCGAAGGCAAATTTACCACTTTGGAAACTGTTTTGAAATGATTTTCGAATTTTATTATTTCAAAACAGCTTCTTAAAAAGATACTTTTTCAAATCACACGCAAAATTTGTAATTTTGTACGATTATGCGATTAGATCAGATGGCGAACATTGAACAGAACTACGACTACACCGACGATAACATCAAGACTCTGGAAGGCGTCGAACACATCCGCCGACGTCCTGGAATGTACATCGGAAGGCTCGGGAACGGTTCCAATCCGGGGGACGGCATCTATGTGCTGCTCAAAGAGATAGTGGACAACTGCATCGATGAGTTCTCGGCCGGCTTCGGCAAGCAGGTCATAATCAAGATCGAAGACAAACAGGTCACGGTGAGGGACTTCGGCCGCGGAATCCCGCTCAACTCGGTCATCAAGGCCACCAGCCAGCTTAACACCGGAGGCAAGTTCGACGACAAGGCCTTCAAGAAGTCAGTCGGCCTGAACGGTGTCGGAACCAAGGCGGTGAACGCCCTGTCGGAGAAGTTCCATGTGGAGTCTTTCCGGAACGGGGAAAGTTCGTGGGCCGTTTACGAGCGCGGCGTCCTTGTGGACAGCGGAAGGAAGGATAAGGTAAACGAGAAGAACGGAACCCTGGTGGTGTTCACGCCGGACAGCGCGATGTTCGGAGGTTTCGAGTTCCACATGGACTATGTGGAGACCATGATCAAAAACTACTCCTACCTGAAGAAAGGGCTCGCCCTTGTACTGAACGGAGTCACCTACAAATCCGAGAACGGCCTTCTGGATCTTGTGAACGACACTCTTTCGGAGACTCCCCGCTACGAGCCGATCCACCTTGTGGGCGAGGATGTCGAGGTCGTGCTGACCCACGGCAACTCCTACGGAGAGAACATCGCCTCGTTCGTCAACGGACAGAACACCCGTGACGGAGGGACGCATCTGGCCGCCTTCAGAGAGGCCATAGCCAAGACACTCAAGGATTTCTTCAAGAAGAACTACGCCCCGGAGGACTGCCGTCAGGGCATCATCGGAGCCATCAGCATCCAGATCCAGGAGCCGAACTTCGAAGGGCAGACCAAGACCAAGCTCGGCTCGACCTACATGTGGGAGAAAGAGAAGACCGACGGGAACGGCAGGAAGGTCCAGAACCCGGACGGCTCCATCGAGATCGACCGCGGCCCTACTATCAGGTCTTACGTCAACGACTTCATAGCCAGAAATCTGGACAACTACCTGCGCATCCACAAGGACATCGTCCCCGTCATCGAGAACAAGATCAAGGAGTCGCAGGCCGAGCGCGAGGAGATCGCCGGAATCCAGAAGAAGACCAGGGAAAGGAACAAGAAGGCCAATGTCTATAACCGCAAGCTGCGCGACTGCCGCTTCCACTACGGAGACAAGCTGCCGAAGGACAAGCAGGATCTCGGGGAGCTCACGAGCATATTCATAACAGAGGGAGATTCCGCGAGCGGAACCATCACCAAGGTGAGGAAAGCCGAATATCAGGCGGTGTTCAGCCTGCGCGGAAAGCCTATCAACTGCTACAAGGAAAGCCACAAGAAGGTGGCGGAGAACGAGGAACTGAACCTGCTGATCTCGGCGCTCGGAGTCGAGGACGACCTCGACAACCTGCGCTACAACAACATCATCGTGGCGACCGATGCCGACGATGACGGGATGCACATCAGGATGCTTGTGCTGACCTTTTTCATGAAATATTACCCGGAGCTGATCAGGCGCGGGCACGTGCATATTCTCCAGACCCCTCTTTTCAGGGTCGCCAACAAGAAGGAGCGGCGCTACTGCTACTCCGCGGAAGAGAAGGAGGCCGCCGTCAAGGAGCTGAAGACCTCTGTGCAGATCACCCGGTTCAAGGGTCTCGGAGAGATCTCTTCGGACGAGTTCGTGGATTTCATCGGAGAGAACATGAGGCTGGACCTCGTGAAGCTTTCGGACGAGGAGTCCATCGCCGACATCATGGAGTTCTACATGGGAGACAACACCATCGACCGCCAGAACTTCATCCGCGCGAACCTGCGCTCCGAGGAGGAACTTGAGGATGTCAACATCTAATTTCACGGATTATGTCACGCTGGGCGAAATTTTGCGGCTGGTTGCTGAAGAAAATGGGATGGACCACTGTAGGCGGTCCCGTTCCCGAGAAGAAAGGAATAATACTCGGGGTCCCGCACACTTCGGCCTGGGACTTTGTCATCTCCTATCTTTTTTACACACAGTTTGACAGGAAGGCGCACGTCATGATCAAGAAGGAATTCTTCTTCTGGCCTGTCGGAGTGTTCCTCCGCAAGGTCGGCTGCATTCCTGTGGACAGGGGCAGCGCCTCCGCCATGGTCAAGAGCCTGATCGGGGAGATGGAGAAAGTGGACCAGTTCCACCTCGCCATCGCTCCTGAGGGGACCAGAAAGCCCGTGAGGAAATGGAAGACCGGCTACCATCTGATCGCAAAAGAGGTAGGCTGTCCGGTTTACATGGGCTACTTCGACTGGAAGAGCAAGCGTGTCGGCATCGGCGAGAAAGTCGAGCTGACGGATGACGCGCGCGCGGACACCGACAGGATCCAGGCGCTTTACGAAACCATGCACTTCGAGGGCAGACACCCGGAGGGCTACATCACTCATTAAAAAGGACGAATCATGCCGATTTTCAGCCAAAGCAAGGAAAACTATGTGACTACCCTTGCCAAGCTATTTGAATATGCGACCGACAACTACTCCAAGAGACCGCTCTCTCGGTTTGTCGAAGGCGGACAGGAATACACCTACGAAAGTTTCAAGCACAAGTGCCTTGAACTGTCCCACCGCTTCAACCGGTTCGGAATCAGCGCGAGGGACAAGGTGGCCATTCTCTCCAACAACATGCCCAACTGGACAGTGGCGATGTTCTCGTGCGTGCCGTTCGGCAGGGTGACGGTCCCGATCCTTCCGGACTCCTCGGAAAGCGAGGTCACGAACATCATCACCCACTCCGAATGCAAGGCTATCTTCGTCTCAAAGAGGCTGCTCGGCAAACTCAGCCAGGAGATCATCGACAGACTGACACTCGTGATAGACATCGAGACGTTCGACTTCATCAAGAAGGATGACAAGGCTTTCACCTGCGAGGGACACGGAGTCGATCCCCAGGCCGATGACCTGGCCTCGATCATCTACACCTCCGGCACCTCCGGAAATGCCAAGGGCGTGATGCTCAGCCACCGGAACTTCTGCCAGAACATCATCGCCGCCTACCACGCCCAGAAGGCAGGGAGACTGGACCGCTGGCTTTCCATCCTGCCGATGTCTCACACCTATGAGATGGCGTTCAGCGTGCTTTATCCGCTGTATGTCGGAGGATGCGTCTATTATATTCAGAAACCTCCCACTCCGAGCATCCTGATGCAGGCGATGAAGAAGGTCCGCCCGACCATCATGTGCGCCGTGCCGCTGATCATCGAGAAAGTTTACAAGAACAGTGTCGTACCGACGATAGAGAAGAGCCGGATCCTGTCATGGATGAAGGGCCATACACCGCGGCTTCTGTACTGGCTGGTGGGCAAGAAACTCTACAAGAAATTCGGCGGCAAACTGAAATTCTTCGGCATTGGCGGCTCGAAACTCGACACTACGGTGGAGGATTTCCTCAACAAGGCCAGGTTCCCCTACGCCATCGGGTACGGCCTGACCGAGACGGCTCCGCTGATCACGAACGCCTGCGTGGGCAGGACCGTGGTCGGCTCGATCGGGGTTCCGGCCTACAACGTGGAAGTCAGACTTCAGAATGTCAATCCGGAAACCGGAGAAGGCGAGATCGTAGCCAAGGGTGACAATGTCATGCTCGGCTACTACCGCGACCCTGAAAGGACCCGCTCCGTGCTGACCGACGACGGCTGGTTCCGCACCAACGACCTTGCGTGCAAGGACGCCAAGGGACGCTACTACATAAAAGGCAGGCTCGGGAACATGATTGTGGGGCCTTCAGGCGAGAACATCTACCCGGAGGAGATCGAGCAGGTCATCAACACTTTCAGAGGCGTGAACGAGTCGCTCGTGGTCGAAAGGGACGGAAAACTGGTCGCCCTCGTCAAATTCGATGACAATGTGCTGGACTGGAACCAGGAGCGCGAGGACAAATTCTTCGAGAACCTGCAGTCCACGAAGCAGGCGGTTCTTGAATATGTCAACAAGCACGTCAGCAAGCAGTCCAAGATCGGAGAGGTCGAGGCGATGAAGGACAACTTCGACAAGACCGCCACCCAGAAGATCCGCCGGTTCAAGTACAAGGAAAAGTCATCCGACGAAGATTCCGAATAAAGTTTCTTCCGTGTCAGGAAACGTCAGTGTCGGGGATGTCCGGACCTACTGATTACGTTTGGCTTCAACCTTGTCCCCGAACTTCTTTTCATCAATGATGAAGCGCTCGTGCGTGCCCTGGCCGACAAGGCCGGCATCGTCATATACGGCCACCTTGAAAGTAATCCTCCGACGGTCCACGTCAATGACCTCCGACTCGCACCAGACCTTCATGCCGACCGGCGTGGCGCTGTCGTGGCTGACGTCAACATGCGTGCCGACAGTTTCCTGTCCTTCCTCCAGACAAGGCTTTACCGACAGACGGCAGGTCCTTTCCATCAATGCAATCATCATAGGCGTAGCCAGCACCAGCACGGTGCCGCTGCCAATATGTTTTGCCGTGTACTCGGGAAGCACAACGGCTTCCTCTCTTCCTCTGATTCCTATTTCTACCATAATGCTGCAAAGATAAGACTTACTGACCAGAAATCCTATCTGCTTACCCCGATTTCTGTTGAACTATAAAAGTAGCAATAGTCCGTTAAAATTTAATATTTCTATAATTTTCAAATACTTACATCAACAATAGCCCGTATCGGAGCGCCTTGCGGCACCTCCCGGACGGCATAGAACAAAGACCGAAAAAAGTGTTACAAACGGGTGAAAACAATGCTTGAAAATTTGAATAAGTGCTTGATTTTCGGTAACTTAGTAATTACAACAAAACTGGTTACACTCAATGAAAATCAAGCCCCTTATCCAGCTCGGAGAGTTGATTTCGAAGTCCCTCTCCGGCCAGACAAATTTAAGCAAATCTTTTCAATCCTTCTTCATCGAAGCAATGGAACTTATGCTGACTCATACAGGACGACTCAACTTCACCCAGATGGCGAGGTGCGGACGCCATGAAGAAGGGCCTCGAGATACTCGGCATCTCAGTACGCCATCTTCCAGAGGGCGTTCTGGGCGGCTCCGCTCTTGGAGGCGTCC
>CAVIGZ010000073.1:0-8135 GCA_963642565.1 Bacteroidaceae bacterium
TTCTTGCCCTTCGGGGCGGTCTCCTGGCCGATCCGGAGGTCCTTCATGCGAAGGCCGTCCACGTCGTCGGCGACGATGGCCGGGCGGTAGTCCTCGCCGGCCACGGTGAGCCTCACGTTGTCGAAGACTATCCCGTCGGCGTGGCGGATGTAGAACCCCCATGCCGGGAGCTCCTTCCAGTTGGAGAACTCGGGGTAGCGGGTCTCCTGCTCCTCGATCGCGTCAAGCTCCTCCTTCGAGGTCCCCGCGTAGGCGTACTCAGGGTCGGCGTGGCCGGGATAGACGATCTCGATGTTCTCCATCCTGACGTTCTCGACGCGCAGCCCCGGGAGGCCGGCGATGATGCTCGGGCAGACGTTGCGAGGGAGGTCCTCCACGGGACCCTCGTAGCCGTACCCGGCGTCAGGCTTGTCAAGCGGGACCTCTGCGTACATGTTCTTTATCACTATGTCCTTCAGGCACGGCTCCTGCGACGGGTTGGTGTTCCTCGTGCCGGTGCGCAGGAAGATCGGGTTGCCCGTGTGGATGCTCCGCAGGCTGTCTATCTCCACGTCCTCGATCCGGGCCCCGTCCACGGACGCTATCGTGATGGCGCTGCGGTAGGTGTCGAAGATCGTGATGTTCCTGAACCTGAAGTGCCTGAACTTCCCGCGGGTGTACGTCCCGAACTTTATGCCGTTCGCGCTGCTGCGGCCCACGCAGTTCTCCACAAGGATGTTCTCGCTCACGCCGTCCTCGCTGTGGCTCTTGAAGCAGTACACGTCATCGGCAGCGTCGAAATAGCAGTTGCGGATAATGACATCACGGCTGTCCACGATGTCGATCCCGTCGTTGTTCCAGTAGCTCTTGGCGTCAACCTTCACACCGTCCACAAGAATGTTGCTGCACTTGTCGTACTGCTGGTTCCAGCTGGCCGGATCCTTGAGAGTGATGTCCTTGATCGTGATGTTGTCGCATTTGTAGAAATGAAGGTTCTGGGGACGGAGGATCTCCCTGACGCGGTCCAGTCCGAGCGGATCGTCAATCAGTCCAAGATGAACGAAGTCCACATACTTGGTTGCCACCTCGAAACCACGTCCGTTAATCATTCCCTCGCCAGTGACCCCGACGTTCTTCTGTTTGATGGCGAAGACCAGAGAGGTCCATTTCGCGTCAGGATCCCTGACAAAATCGTAGGGGTTCAATGATGACATGAGGGAGGCATCCTTCTCGATGTGAAGGATGACATCGTTCTTCAGATAGATGGTTCCGGACACATAGTCCCCCTTGTCAAGCACGACGCGTCCGCCACCATGAGAGGAAGCGAAGTCAATGGCGGCCTGAAGACTTGCCGTGTTCAGGGTCAGCCCGTCCGGCTTCGCTCCGAAATCACGGGCGAAGTAGTCAGTCGCTCCGAGGGCAAAAGAAGACCCGGTCATGAGCGACACCGCAGCAATGATTTTAATCAGATTGTTCATCAGTTGTTATTTGAATATGTTCGATTGTCAGAAGTCTTTTGGGATTATTCACGGGCGCTGTACTTTGATCTTAAGGCAATGGATGTGATCGCACGGAGCCTCTCTCCGCAACCGCTCCGGGATGTCCACGTAAACGCCGTCCTCACCCTTTTTCCACTTCAGGCGGATGTCGGAGCCAAGCATTGTCACATAGGAGTCCTTGGGAGTGACATCGCCGATGAATATCCTGCCGGGGATACTGCTGTCGGCTTCATTTTCCGGAACGTGGAATGCGTAAACATATTCATCCTTCGCCGTGAAATAGACATTCCCGGTCTGATGCGGAGCGGCAGGCCTGGTGCCGTAGATTCCTTCCGAATTGACTTTCATCCAGTCTCCGATCTCGCGCAGACGGACATAGGCCTCGTCGTCCCATGTCCCAAGCGGGCTTGGCCCGACGTTGAGCAGGAAATTGCCCCCTCTTGAGACGACCTGAACGAGCATATTCAGCAGCTCCTGCGTGCTTTTGTATTTCGGCCTCCAGTTGTAGGACCAGCCTTTGGCCATCGGCATGCAGGCCTCCCACGGGCAGTCCCAGACCACTGTCGGAATCTTGAGTTCCGCGGTCATGTAGTTCTCGTAGGAGGAGCGGGTGCCTCTGGCGACAGTTATCATTCCCGGCTGTCCCTCCCTTGCCGCGGCGGCGATACGGCTCCAAGGGAAATCGATCTTGTACTTCTCCGAGACCTCGCACAGGTCAAACCACATAAGGTCTATCTTTCCGTAATCACCACCGGTCAGTTCCCTTACCTGTCCTTCGACAAAGTTCTCGAATCCCTTCAGCTTCTCCGGCCAGCGGGCAGGGTCGTAATTGATGTAGCGGTCTCGGGGCGGGAAAAGCCTCCACCAGTAGTCGTTGTTGTGCCAGTCGGCTATCGAGAAATATGCTCCTGCTTTCAACCCCCTGCTTCTGAATGCGTTGAAGACTTCTTTGGAGATGTCGGCCTTTGGGTTGGAGTGGAAAGGACAGTCCTTATCCGTCACCTTGTAGTCTGTCAGGGCGGTGTCGAACATGTTGAAACCGTCGTGATGCTTCGTCGTGAACACGACGTACTTCATCCCGGCATATTCAGCGGCCTCGGCCCATTTGTCAGGGTCGAACAGGACAGGGTTGAAGGTGTCTTTCAGATGCTCGTAAAATCGAAGGTACTCCATGTACGACATTCCCTCCGGCCTCCCTTTATACTGCCAGTCAGTCAGTTCCGGGCAGATCGACCATGATTCGACCACCCCGAGCTGGCTGTAGGCTCCCCAGTGGATGAAGAGACCGAACTTCAGGTCCTGCCATTTGGCCAGATTCTCGCGGACATCCTCCTCTTCAGGTTCGACATAGGTCCAATTCTGCCCGTATGTTATAACGCTCATCAGCAGGGCAAAGGTAATGTGAAGAAATCTCTTCGTCATAGTGATAATAAATTGCTATTATAGGCTATCACCCAACTTGCTATATAAAAAAAAGATAGAGGCGGGCTTTTGAGACCGCCTTCTATCTTTAAATATTTACAACCGCTAGAAGTTAGGGGTTGTGTTAGGATTATCCTCAAGCTCACGCTCAGGAAGCTCGCAGGTCATGTTCTGCCAGCTGTAGGTGGCTTTGGAAACGTGGGTCTTTGAAGATGCTCTGTCAACATTGACACCCCAACGCTTGTTGTTGAAGAACTCGCGTCCGCCCTCACACCACATCTCGATGCTCCACTGAAGTTGGATCATGGCCTTTGTAGTCATTGAAGAGGTTGAGTAGTTGTCAACAGTAAGAGTCGGCTTATCGGCCTTTGTTCTAGCTGCGAGGAGTTTGTTTAGGGTTACCTTTGCACCGCTCTCGTCACCAGAAGCAAGTTGGGCCTCTGCAAGCATCAGGTAAGCCTCGGAAAGACGGAACTTGCAGTACTCCTGATTTCCGGTCTTTGTGTTGTCGGTGAGAGTACCGTTAGCCTCAAGACCGACAGTGGCGGCATACTTGAGACCGCAATAATCAGGAATATACCAGGTTGAAGTCGCTCCCTTGTAGTCGCCGATAGCGTTGGTGTAGAAACCGTCCTTACGGAAGTCGTTATCATTGATCTTGTCGTAGAGGCGGTCGTCGATTCTGGCGAAAACCTTTGAAGATGCGTAGGAACCGAATGGGTTAGCAAGGGATGAAAGCACGGTGCTGATGCCAGTGCTGGCGCGCTTGTAACCGAGGATGGCCTCAGGGTTGACAGCCATGTAGCAGAAGGCGTTGGTGTTCGGGAGGAACTTGACGTTGGCGCCGGTCATGTCATCTCCGGTGTTGTGGCCACCATAGTTGGCCTCAGGGATGAAGCTGTATGCACCGCTGTTGATGATGGACTCGCAGGCTGTGCGGCAGGTAGCATAGTCACCGTAGTTGAGAGCGGCTCTTGCGAGAACGAAATTGGCTACGCCAAGGTCGAAATCGTCAGGGTCGGCGGTGTACTTGATGTTTGCTGCAGTGAGAAGACTGACAGCCTCTTTGAGGTCGCTGATGATGAAATCATAGGTCTCTGCGGAGGTTGATCTTGCGACAGCGGTCTGCTGAGGGTCGTAAGTCGTATAGAGGCTCATGCCGAGTTTGCCGCTTCCGCCATTGGTGTAGGCATCCTGGAAATGCTCCTGGAGGCAGAGGTATGAGTATGCCCTCACAATCAAAGACCTCGCGCGTCCGTCCTTGAACAGGTCGCTGGCCTCGGCGGCTTCTTTTGTGAAATAGCCGAGAACCATGTTAGCCTGGTTGATGCAGTAGGCGTAGCCGAACCAGAACGGGCTGGTGTAACCTGATGTGGTGAAAGCCACTTCGAAGTCATACTCGCCCTTTCCCGCGAGAGAATAGGCATTGGCATCGTAGCCGAAAGCCACGTCGTTGCCCTGGATGTTGCGCACCCATTCGAGTCCCTGGTAACTGTAGTACCTTGGGTCTGAACTTCCGACACCGTTGATGCCGGCGTAGTTCATGTAGCTGATGAGTTTGGTAGTCAGAGCGCTCATGATCATCTGCCTTGTCTCTTCCGTTCCGTTGAAGATCATATCCTGGATCTGCTCGTCGGTGATGTTGTTCGGAGGGGTCACTTCCAGTTTGGAAGCACAGGAGGACATTAGCAGAACAATTGAAGCTATGCTGAAAATTTTAAACTTTTTCATATTCTGTAATTATTAAGGTCGTTTAGAAACTGAGGTCGATTCCGAAGCTGTAAACTCCGAGGTAAGGGTAGGCAGCGGCACCGACTTCGAAACCTCCGACGATTGACCAGCGTGGATCAACACCTGAGTGGCCGTAGAGGAGAATAGAGTTATCGGCAGAAGCGAACACTCTGAGCGAGCTGATCTTCACCTTCTTGGTGATGTTTTCCGGAAGAGTGTAACCGAGAGTTATGTTCTTGAGGGAAAGGTAGCTAGCCGAGAAGAGCGCCATGTCGGTGTACTTCCAGGAACCGATGGTTGCTCCATCGTGGTAGCTCTGGCTATAGAGTTGCATAGGGAAGTAGGCTTCCTTGTTGCTCTCAGACCAAGTGTTGTTAAATAGCTCACTGCTGATGGCGGAACCGATGTTGTTGGAACCGCGGTACTGTCCGTTGGCATATTCAGTGCTGAAGAACTTGCCGCCGATCTGGAAAGCGAACATAGCGGTGAGGTCGAAGTTCTTGAAGCGGACGTTGGCCGTGAAACCGCCGATCCATTCAGGGATTGCGTCACCCATTTCGTACTTGCTTGCAAGTCCGCTGTCAGATGTGAGGATGTCGTCACCCTCTTTTACACCTGCGCCGAATTTGCCTGAAGTGACCTCGGCTGCGGTAACCTGATGGTAGAACAGAGGTGAACCGTTGACGGTGCTGGTGGCGTCGTAGCCTGAAAACTTGTTGCCGTTGCCATCGTAGTAGGTTTTGCCAGAGTTACCGGCAACTCCGCCGTACTTGTACATGTAGAGGTTGTAGTAGTCCTTGCCGACTCCTCTGTAGTACTCGCTACCAGAAGAAGAACCGCCACCGGCGAGTGACCAACCGTCAGCTGAGGCTGTGTAAGGGTCTGTCGCACCCTTAGGAAGGGAGGTGAGGATAGTATTGTAGTGAGTCCCGTTGGTTGAGAGGATGACATCCCAATCCTTGGTCTTCACAGGCTGGTAAGAGAGTTCGATCTCGAAACCGCGGTTGCGGATTCCGGCTGTGTTGAGGGTAAGTGAAGCCTGACCTGCTGCGAGGTAAGACACGCTCTTGTCCCAAAGGGCGTTGACGGTCTGCTTGTTGTACCAGTCGAAGACACCGCTGACCTTGCCGCCGAAGAGGGTGAAGTCAATACCAGCATCGGTTGTGTGGACCTTTTCCCATGTAAGGTAAGGGTTCTGCCAAGAACCTCTTGAGAGGGAGATGGATGTAGGATAAACAGTGCTTCCTGAAGTTGTCCAGCCGCTGCCGCTGTAAGACCAGGTCGTGTAGCCGGAGTAGTTGCCGATACCGTTTTGGTTACCGATGACACCATAGCTGGCTCTTACCTTGAGGTTGTCTAGCCAACCCCTTGTGCTTTCCATAAACGGCTCTGAAGAAATTCTCCAGCCGCCACCAACTGACCAGAATGTTCCCCAACGGTTCTCCGCATACTTGAACTTGGACGAACCGTCACGACGTACGGATGCGGAAACATAGTACTTGTCGTCAAAGATATAGTTGGCTCTGAGGAAATAGCTTTCCATTCTGAGCTTGGCGAGATTCCCTCCGTTCGCTGCAGAGAACGATCCGTAGGTCTGCGTTCCAAGGAAGTTGGAGTAAGCTGTGAAGTCGTTGATTAGGGAGTGGGCTGAAGCGTAGCGGGTCTCATCGTAATCGTACTGGTAGTACTCATGACCGGCGAGAGCGTCCACGTGATGCTTGCCGAAGTCGCGGTTGAAGTTCAACAGCTGCTGGGTTGTGAGTGTCTTGTAGACATTCTTGATGCGGGAGATTGCTGATCCGCCGAGACCGGAAACGAAGGCGGCAGATTCGGCGTTGTAGAACCTCTCACGTACACCGAATGTGGTATTGTAGGTGAGGTTGGTCTCAAAGGTGAAGTACTTCAGGAAGTTAGCCTTGAGATAGCCGTGGATGTTGAGGTCATCGTAGCTCTGGTTGTCGTGAGACTGCTCGGTGTACTTAGGAAGGTTGGTCGAAGAGTAACCGGTGGTCTGTCCGAAAGGAGAGTAGCTGTTGGCGGTGAGGTCACCCTTAGGAGAGGTCATCGCATAGTACCTGTTGCCGTCGGCGTCCTTGAGAAAGTTACCGTTCGCGTCCCTGGCGTAAACCTGCTGGAGAGGCATTGTCTCGTTGATCCAGTAGAAGATGTTCTGGGTGGCTGCTCCCGGGTTACGTCCCCATCTGGCGGCCTGGCTGCGGATCTCACGGTTAGTGTAGCCGAACTTGGCACCTGCCTTGAGGAAGTCAGTGATCTGGGCGTTTACATTGGCGCGTGCCGTGTAACGCTCGAATCCGGATTGCTTAACGTAAGAAGGGTCGGAGAGAGCTCCGAGAGAGATATGGTAGTCAATCTTGTCGCTGCCGCCCGATGCGGTCACGTTGTACTCTTGACGAAATCTGTCAGAATAGAGTTCATCGTAAGCAGAACCGCCGCTGTACAGAAGTTTGGCGTTTGAGTTGAGCTTGCCGTCAGTGCCTACGAGGTAAGCACCTGACATTGTTCCCGAAGCGTTCTGACCTGAACCGGTCTGAGTGATGCTCATACCGGGAACGGAGTATGACATCCAGTTACCGAGAGAGTTTCGACCGAAAGAAGTCGTGCTTCCGGTGTAGTCGAAGAGGTGGGCGGAAGCGAACTCTCTGGCGGCTGCGTCCTGTCCCTTGTAGGCATCCATTCTAGAAACCTCATTGTAGATGGACTGCCAGACATATTCGTAGTACTCTCCAGGGTTGCTGTCGCCGATTCGGTCAATTGTAGCGTTGCCACCGAGGGCGTTGATGCCCCAGCGTCCGGAGAAGGTCACCTTGGTCTTGCCCTTGTTGCCATCCTTGGTTGTGATGAGAATGACACCGTTGGCACCGCGAGAGCCGTACATGGCTGTCGATGCGGCATCCTTGAGGACAGTCACGGAAGCGATGTCGTTGCTGTTCAACGATGAGAGAGGGTTGATTCCGTCGGTGGCAGGAGTCCCGTCAATGATGATGAGGGCGTTTGAGTTGTTGGCGCTCTTGGTGCCGATACCACGGATACGGATACCCATGTCCAGACCAGGCTGTCCATCAAGGGAGGCTGTCTGGAGACCAGCTACCTGTCCTTCGAGGGCACGAGTCACTGAGCCCTGGGACTGTACTGCAATGCTGTTACCGTCAACCTGAGTGATGGAACCTGTCAAATCTTTCTTCTTGGCGGTACCATAAGCCACATACACTACCTCATCGAGGAATTGAGAATCCTCTTCGAGAACCACGTTGATGACTTTCTTGGAACCGACAGTCACTTCCTGAGAAGCGAAGCCGACAGAAGAGAAGACAAGAATGGTGCTTGATTTTACTGAAGGCAGTGTCCAAGTACCGTCAAGTTCTGTCATTGTGCCGGTCGTCGTGTCCTTGACAAGGACATTCACACCGACCAAAGGTTCGCCGGCCTTGTCCGTGACCTTTCCGGACACGGCGGACTGGGCGAGAGCCGACACTCCGATCAGGA
>CAVIGZ010000074.1:0-8045 GCA_963642565.1 Bacteroidaceae bacterium
TCAGGCGTCGGCCTTGTGCTGGTACTCGGACGGAGTGACACCGTAGCGGGACTTGAAGCATTTCGAGAAATATGACGCCGTGGTGAATCCGGACATGTACATTATCTCCGTGACGCTGTGTTTCCCCTGCTCAAGAAGCGAAGCCGCTTTCTGAAGACGGATCTCCCGGATGAACTCAAGGGTGCTGAGGCCCGTCAGCTGCTTGATCTTGCGATAGACCTGTTTGGCCGGCCAGCGAGACTCCTCGCAGAGGGCGGCGGCCGAGAAGTCCGGGTCATCGAGATGCCTGTTCACGATGTCAGTGATCTCCTTGACGAACTTCGAGTCCGGAGTGTCTGACTCTTCCGTGTCAGAAGGCTCCTTGGAGTGCATGGAGCCGAAGATTACGCTGAGCGTCTCGCGGAATTCCTGAGTCCGGCTGATCGTCGAGTTGGCGATGGACTGCGCCTTCTCCTTTTCCGCGCGCTCCTGTTTCAGCTGGTTCATGATCTTCCGGAAGTACACGGCAAAATAGATGCAGTATCCTATTATCAGAAGATAGGCGAAGTAGGCTCTTGTTGTGGAATACCACGGACGCTTTATTTTTATTTCCAATGTTTTAATCTGGGAGTCCGGATCGCCGGCCGGATCCAGATGGCACACTTCGAACGAGTATTTCCCCGGATGAACGTTCAGAAAGACTGCCCTTGTGTCCGCCGGACAGAGCTGCCATTCGTCATGGAAACCTGCCAGACGGTAGGCGAAACGGCCGGATGTGGAAGGGTATCTCATCGGAGAGAAAGTCAGTGCGAACGAATTCTGGTTCCGCTTCAGGACAATTTTGTCCGTCAGTGAGATGTCATCCCGGAGAATCACCCTGCCTGAATATTCCTTGCCAGGCAGGACCAGGACATTGTCCAGGAACAATGCGGTGAGAGCTATTCTTTCCTGACGGGTCTCCATTGGCCTGAGCGACTTCGGCATCGAATAGAATCCGTCCGCGGAGCCGGCGAACACCTGTCCGGAATCGGCCGCGATGCAGAGAAGCGGGTTCTCGAACTTGCGGACAAGCTGCCACCGGGGCGAATCAGGCGTGCATTTCCAGATCTCGTCGCCATCGCAAAGCCAAAGGTCCCCGTCCGAGAAGGTCAGCGACTGCGCGGAGATGGTCCGGCCGCTGATCGGGCGCAACTCTCCGTCTTCCAATGCATAGACTCCAGCCTCGGTTCCTATCCAGAGATGAACCCCGTCCGATGCCAGTGACAGGGTGCGTTTCCCGTCCGGTACCGGCAGATGCCGGATGCTGAAGTCATTGTCACTTACCAGATCCACTCCGTTGTCAGTGACGACGGCGACAGTGTTCCCGAAACAGCAGAGCCTCAGGACAATGTCTCCGGACAGTCCGTCTTTCGTGGAGAGGTGTCTGTCGCACAGGACCTCCCCTCCGGAGGCCCCGAGCCTTTCTTTGGACGTTATGAAAAGGCCGCCGTCATAAGTGCCGGTCCACAGCCTTCCGCGGCTGTCCTCCGCGACGGCGTACATCCAGTCGGAGAGGTATTTCCCGGTCGTCTCCTTTATGTTATAATGTGTGACCCGATTGTCGCGGATGCGGTCAAGCCCCCCGTCGGAAGCCGCCCAGACGGATCCCCCGTCATGGTACAGGGAACGCACCTTGTTGTGGGCCAGTCTTTTCCCCGGCTTTCCGGCATCGGATTTCAGGACCTCGTAGCCGCCCGTCGGACAATAATCTAAAATTCCGTTCATTCCGGCGGCAAGGACGTGGCCGTCCCCGGTGCAGACGAGCGAAGAGACATCCAGCCCGTCCGGCATGCCGCAATTTCCGACGCCGATGAAGTCATATTCATCATTGAGACGAGTCAGAGCCGCTCCGTGGTCGGTGCCGACCCAAAGTCCGCCGTCGGAATCGAGCATCGTCGCCCAGACCACATTGTCCGGAATGGAGCGGGAATCCTTCAGCTCGTGCCTCAGGACGGAGATGTCCCCTGTTGTGGAAAGCACCAGAAGCCCGTAATCCGTTCCGGCCGCAAGACTGCTGTCGGGGAGGTACAGGAAGTTCTTCACCGGGCCGCCGTTCCAGAGACAGTCCAAGGTGTTCGCTGTGACATTGAATCTGTACAGTCCTTTCTCTGTTCCGACAAACAGTTCAGTCGCTTCGGAGCCGTTCCCGGAGCGGAAGTCCGCCGAGACACCGGCGAGCGCCAGAACAAGATTCCCGGAGGCTCCGTCGTGACCGGCGAGCGCAAGGGATTTCACGTCGTCTTTGCCGTCCAGCCTCAGGATGCGGCCGTAACTGCCGAAAAACAATGTGTCTTCCACCGCACAGGCACCGGCCACATGGACATCTGGGACGATCAGAGCTGTCGTGTCTGCGTCCGTTTCATGCAGGAACAGTCCGCCGGTCGTGCCTATCCAGCAGTCCGCACCCTGAAGCAGGATCGCCTTGACGTGTCCTTGACCGACGGCCTCGTCACATGCGAACCCTCCGGCGTTGTCATAGACACATAGTCCCTTGTCTGTACCCACATACAGAATTCCGGCGGTGTTGTCGTAGGAAAGGACATTGACGTGCTCGTTGCACAGGCCGCTCTCCAGGCCGAAACGCTGGCCTCTGATGCCGTCGTGCCGGAAGAGTCCGGAGTCTGTGCCAAGCCAGACGAATCCCAACGAATCCTGTACTATTGAATACACCGGAACAAGGGAACGTTCCTCCACGGAGACCTCCGCGAAACGGCCCGAAATCACGTGACGCCGCGGCGGTTCTGCCTTGGCGACACCCGTCGAAAGCATGACCGACAACCACCAGGCCATAAGGAGAACGATGTAATTCTTTCTACGCATAGAGCGTTCCAAATATAGGGATTTTGTCCGAATTGTCGTACTGTTTGTCTTTTTTGAGGTAATAGCCATTGCCCTCCCATCCTAATTTTGCACCTGTACTTGATAACACTAAATTCTAAAAAATATGAAAGATGTCTTTTCCAGGGCGGTCATATTCCTTGTAACGGCAATAGGATTGCTTCTCTCCGGTGCCTCACTGAGCGCGCAGGAGACTTCAAAAGCTGATGTGATAACCGTGACGGGAACGGCGCTTGAGGAATCAGGCGAGCCGGTCATCGGACTCACGGTGTTGGTAAAGGGAACTTCCGACGGCACTTCCACAGACCTTGACGGACACTACAGCATCAATGTCCCGTCGGATGCCGTGCTGGTGTTCTCCTGCATCGGCTACATCACGCAGGAGACTCCTGTGTCAGGCCGCGATGTCATCAATGTCCAGATGAAATCCGACTCAAGGATGCTGGCCGACGCCGTTGTGATCGGCTACGGCACCACGGCCAAGAAAGACCTCACAGGCTCCGTGTCCACCATGAAGAGCAAGGATTTCAACGGAGGTCTCATCTCCTCTCCGGAGCAGCTCATCAACGGTAAGGTGGCCGGTGTGCAGATCATGTCGTCGAGCGGTTCTCCGACTGCCGGAAGCACCATAAGGATCCGCGGAGGAGCGTCGCTCAACGCTTCCAACGACCCGCTTATCGTACTTGACGGCGTGCCGTTGGAGATCGGCGGAATCGCCGGCAATGACGGCAACTTCCTGTCGCTCATCAATCCGTCCGACATCGAGTCGATGACGGTGCTCAAGGATGCCTCCTCCACAGCCATCTATGGCTCAAGGGCTTCCAACGGCGTCATCATCATCACCACGAAGAAAGGCGCGAGCGAGAGGATTCTGGTGAACCTGACCTCCACCCAGTCGGTGCAGTGGAAGACAAAGCTTGCGGACATGCTTTCCTATGACGATTTCGTCAGCGTGGCGGAAGGCCTTGGGACAGACTACAGCCAGTACCTCGGAACCGAGCGCACCGACTGGAACAGCCAGATATTCCAGCCGGCATTCGGTACGGACAACAACCTCAGCGTCAGTGGCCAGGCCGCCAAATGGCTGCCTTTCAGGGCTTCCGCCGGCTACTACAATCAGGACGGAATCCTGAAGACCGACAATGCCAGGAGGGTTTCCGGCAACCTGACCCTCTCTCCGGCGTTCTTCAAGGACTACCTCAAGTTCAACATCAGCCTCAAGGGAGCCTACAACCGCAACAGGTTCGCCAACAGCGGAGCCATCTGGAATGCCGCCACATTCAATCCGACCGTTCCGGTATATTCAGGGAATGACACTCTCGGAGGTTACTATGAGATTGTCGGCAGCGACGGCACGCCGGACTATGTGGCAGTGAAGAACCCGCTCGGGCTTCTGATGCAGACCGAGTCCACGAGCGATGTCTATAGGCTCGTGGGCAACATCGACGCCGACTACAAGATGCACTTTCTTCCGGAACTCAAGCTCCACCTCACCGGAGGTTATGACTACGCATCCGGCAAGGGACGCACGTTCACCCCGGCTTCGGCGGCCTCGGCATATTCGACCGAAGGCTATGTCAACAACTACGGGCCGGCGAAAAAACATAACCGTCTCTTCACGGCCTACCTCAACTACAACAAGGAAATCGAAGCGATAAAATCCCGCATCGATGCCACGGTGGGCTATGACTACCAATACTGGAAATCCTGGTACCCGGCGGGCGACAACTACAGCGAAGCGGGGGAAAGCCTCAATCAGGCGTGGAACGCCAGCGACAACCGCCACGTGCTGCTCTCCTATTACGCGCGTCTGAACTGGTCCTTCGACTCGCGCTACCTCCTCACGGCAACGGTTCGCCGCGACGGCACATCGCGTTTCTCGAAGAACACCCGCTGGGGAACATTCCCTTCAGTAGCGCTTGCGTGGAGAATCTCCGAGGAGCCTTTCCTCAGGAACATCGCCGCGATTGACGACCTGAAAGTCAGGGCCAGCTACGGAGTGACCGGCCAGCAGGACGGCATCGGCAACTACAACTATCTCCCGACCTACTGGTCAGGTACGTCAAACAGCCGGTACATCGGCTCGGACGGCACTTACATCGACATCTGCCTCCCGTCAGCCTACATCTCCGACCTCAAATGGGAGACGACCAAGTCCTTCAACGTCGGACTTGACTGGGCGTTCCTCGACAACAGGATTCAGGGGAGCGTGGACTGGTACACCCGCAGGACCGAGGACCTCATCGCCACCGTACCGGCTCCGGCAGGTATGAACTTCAGCAAGATGGTCACCACCAATGTCGGCAATGTGTCAAGTTCCGGAATTGAGGCCAGCCTCAATCTCGTGCCGGTCAAGACAAAGGACTGGACCTGGAGCGTCGGGGTGAACGCCACCTGGCAGAACGTGGAGATCACCAACCTCACGCTCGTGGACAACGGTGAAGTCACAAGGACCCTCACCGGGCCTACTGTTGACAACAAGTATGTACAGGTGATGACGGAAGGACAGGCTCCATATTCATTCTTCGTGTATAAGCAGCTCTACGGCGAGGACGGCAAGCCTATCGAGGGCGTGTACGCCGACCTCAACAACGACGGGGTCATCAACATCAGCGACCGCTACTGCTACCACTCTCCGGCACCGGACTGGATCCTCGGATTCAACACATCCCTGAGCTGGAAAAAGCTTACCGCGTCCGCCACTTTCCGCGCCAACATCGGCAACTATGTCTATAATGCGATGGCCGCGAACACCGGAGCCACCGAGACGATGAAGTACAGTGCCGCGCAGCTGAACAACCTCTCTTCGTCCTACCTCAAGACCGGATTCACCACAAGGCAGTTCTGGTCAGACTACTACGTGGAGAACGCGTCGTTCCTCAAGATGGACAACCTCACCGTCAGCTACGACTTCGGACGCATCCGCGACAAGGTCGGTCTCCAGCTCTCGCTTCTGATGCAGAACGTTTTCACCATAACCAAGTACTCCGGAGTGGATCCGGAGATCTCCAACGGCTTCGACAGTTCGTTCTACCCGCGTCCGCGCATCGTCTCGATAAGCCTTGGCCTGAATTTCTAAAAACAGAATATCATGAAAAACATGCACAAATACACTAAATATCTTGCAGCGGCGGCCTGCTGCCTCGTGTTGCCTCTGCTTACGGGCTGCCTCAAAGACCTTGACCAATACCCTCACACGGACACGACGTCAAAAGACGTATATACGGCTGTGGAAAATTACGAAGCGGTGCTTTCGGGAATATACACCTCGATGATAGTGAACATCAGCAGTATCGCCGATGACGACCGCTATCAGAACTACACCCGCTGCCTCACTATGTTCCAGGAGTGCTCCACCGACACGGTGGACGATGTCTGGCTCGCCGGCGAAACGATGACCGACGTGAGTTTCCAGAGCTGGAATGCCGGAGACCCGTGGGTCAGTGCGATGTACTACCACATCTACAACATCATAGCCCTTTCCAACGAATTCATCCGCAATTCATCCGAAGATGCGATTTCCGGATTCTCAGAGGCCGGCAAGGAGAAGATCCGCAGCTGGAGGGACGAGGCGAGGGGGCTCAGGGCGCTCGCATATTATCATCAGCTCGATCTCTTCAATGTCGCTTCATTCGTGACCGAGAATGATAACGTGGGTTCCCGTATCCCTGAAGTCTATACCCGCAAACAGCTTTTCAGTTACATCGAGTCCGAGCTGAAGGAAATCGGAGAATCCCTTCCGTCAAGGAATTACGGGCATTTCACCAAGAGTGCGGCCAACACCCTGCTCGCACGGCTCTACCTCAACGCCGAGGTCTATACCGGTGAGGGGAAATGGAACGAGTGCATCGCAGCCTGCAACAAGGTCCTCGCCGACGGCTATTCCGCCCTCGCTCCGAGCTATTCGAGCCTCTTCAACGCCGACAACCACAAGCGCGCGGATGAGATCATCTTCGCCCTTGCCTGCGACTCCGAAAACACTCTCACCTGGGGTGCCGGGACCTACCTTGTCTGCGCCGTCGCGCTTGACAACTACTGCGACATGCTCAAGGACTTCGGCGTTTCGTCCAACTGGAACTGCTTGAGGATGAGGCCTCAGCTCGTGGACCTGTTCAATGTCGAAGGCGACGCCCGCGCGAGGTTCTGCCAATACGACAGGCAAGCCTGCGATTATGAGGAGAATGAGAAGGAGAAGAAGTATGACATCTTTCTTCCGGGAGACGAGACCTACAAGTACCGTCTTCGCGAAAAGACCATCAGCAAGCACGAAGATGCGACCACGGGCTGGAGAATCCAGAAATGGTCCAACCTGACCGATGCCGGAGAACCATCATCTGTCACCGGCTCGGTAGGTGCTGACACCGACTACCCTGTCTTCAGGCTTGCGGATGTCTATCTGATGCTCGCCGAGGCCTCCCTGCGCGGAGGAAGCGGTGCGGAGAAAACCGCTCTTGAATATGTGAACCTCGTGCGTGAGCGCGCGTTCGGAGGCACTTCCGGAGACATCTCGGCATCTGACCTCACCGTTGATTTCATCCTTGACGAACGCGCCCGCGAACTCTACACCGAGGGTGTGCGCAGAACCGATCTCATCCGCTTCGGGAAATACACTTCCGGCTATGCCTGGAACTGGAAGGGCGGAGTGATCGACGGGAAGGATGTGGACAAGAAATATTGCGTTCTTCCTATTCCGGAGGCCGAGCTTTCCGCAAACCCGGGGCTGAAGGCCTACAACACCGAACTGGGCTATTGATTTGAAAAAAATTGAATGAGATGAAAAATATATTTGGATACATGCTCGCTGGGGCGGTGGCTCTCTCACTGGCCGCCTGCGAAAAGGACGGGGAGAAACTCATAGTCACCAATCCGGAGGTCCCGACGGAACTCTCCGCAAGTGCGGATGACATCACCCTCACCGCCGACAAGGCAAGCTCCCTCGCCCTCACGCTCGTCTGGAAGGAAGGAGCCGCCGCGACAATCAGCGATCCGACCGTGGCGATGCCCGATGACATCGTCTCACAGAGCGTGCAGTTCTCCTCTTCGGAGGACTTCGCGACCTTCACCGGGATTTCCGTGGATTCGGACAAATCGTCCCTCCAGCTCACCGGAAACGATCTCAGCAACATTCTGATCAGACTCGGTCTGACGGAAGTACAGAGCTACGACATCTACGCCCGCGTGGCCGTCAC
>CAVIGZ010000075.1:0-5395 GCA_963642565.1 Bacteroidaceae bacterium
CACTGGATGGTGTTCTCCATCAGGCAGCAGATGGTCATCGGGCCGACTCCGCCGGGAACGGGGGTGATGACGGAGGCTTTAGGCTCCACGGAGGCGAAGTCCACGTCGCCGCAGAGGTTGCCGTTCTCGTCACGGTCCATTCCCACGTCAATCACCGCGGCTCCGTCCTTCACCATGTCGCCTGTCACGAATTTCGCGCGTCCTATGGCCACGACAAGGATGTCGGCCTGCCTTGTGATTTCGGGAAGGTTCCTTGTCCTTGAATGGCAGATCGTCACCGTCGCGTTCCTGTCAAGCAGGAGTTTGGAGATCGGAAGACCTACGATCTGGCTGCGTCCGATCACCACGGCGTTCCTGCCTGCGATCTCGTAGTCAGCGTCCTCAAGAAGCCTTATGATTCCCATCGGGGTGCAGGGAACCACGCAGGAGGAGTTCGGCCTCTTCTGCCAGAGAGCGGCTGTGTTGAGAGGATGGAAACCGTCCACGTCCTTGGACTGGGCGATGGCCTCGATCACCTTCGGCTCGCTGATCTGCTTCGGAAGGGGAAGCTGGACAAGGATGCCGTCCACGGCAGCGTCGGCGTTGAGTTCGGCGATCTTGTCAAGGAGTTCCCGCTCCGGGGTGTCGGCGGGCATCCGGACGGTGGTGTTCCTGATTCCGACCACGTCACAGGCCTTGGCCTTGTTCCTGACATAGGTCTGGCTGCCGGGGTCGTCTCCGACCAGAATCACAACCAGATGAGGCACCCGGCCGTATTTTGCAGGGAAAGTGGCGACCTGCTCCGCCATTCGGGCCTTTAACCTGGCCGCAAGGTCTTTTCCAGATATGATCATGATATTATAATTACAGGACAAGATGTCCGATGTCGGGACGGTAGAAAAGATTGTCGCAATGGATCTTACGTACGGCGGCGAGGGCTTTGTCACGGGCCTGGCGAAGGGTCTCGCCGGAGGCGACGACCATCAGCACACGGCCCCCGGAAGTCACCAGAGACTTGGCTCCGGATTCAGGATCGGCGACCTCCCCGGTCCCCATCTGGTAAACCTTCACGGAAGGGTCAGCCAAAGCGTCGTCCAGACCGGCGATCTCAAAGCCTTTCTCATAAGAGCCGGGATAGCCTTTCGAGGCCATCACGAAACCAAGGGTCGGCTCCGCGGACCATTTGATCTCCGGCATCAGCTGCGATGACGGAATCCGCATGCCCTCCGTGGAATCAGTCCCCTCCGGAGCGTTCACGAGTCTGCCCCCATCGGTGATGGCACAGAATATCTCGAATATGTCGGACTCCAGCCGAGGCAGAACCACCTCCGTCTCAGGGTCTCCGAAACGGCAGTTGAACTCGATGACCTTGATTCCGGACGGAGTCTTCATCAGGCCTCCGTAAAGCAGCCCCTTGAACGGACACCCCTCGGCGACCATCGCCGCGGCGGTCTTCCTCATGATGTGTTCAAGGGCATATTCCTCATCCTCGGCGGAAATGACCGGAACCGGTGAATATGCTCCCATGCCTCCGGTGTTGGGGCCTTTGTCACCCTCGAACGCCCTCTTGTGGTCCTGGGCTATGGCCAGGGGGAATACCTCCTCACCGTTGACAAAGCACATGAACGAGAACTCCGGGCCGGTGAGATACTCCTCGACAACGACCTTTCCTTTGCCGAACCTGTCGTCCAGAAGCATGTCCTTCAGCGCCGTCTGGGCATCCGAGAACGTCTCCGGAATGACGACGCCCTTGCCGGCGGCGAGGCCGTCATATTTCAGAACGATCGGGAAGGTGCGTCTGCTGACATATTCAATGGCTTCGCCGTAGTTGTCGAAGGTCTTGAAGGCGGCGGTCGGGATGCCGTACTTCTCCATCAGCCGCTTGGCGAAATCCTTGCTGGATTCGATGCGGGCGGCGGCGGCGGAAGGGCCGAATATTCTGAGACCGGCCTTCGTGAAGGCATCCGCGATTCCGGCGGAGAGAGGGACTTCAGGGCCGACCACGGTCAGGTCAACGCCGTGTTCCCCGGCGAATTCCACGAGTTCTGGAATCTGAGTCTCCTTAAGAGGGACGCACTCGGCCTGGGCGGCGATTCCGGCGTTGCCAGGAGCGCAGTAGATCTTGCCGACACTTCTGCAGCGGCTCAAGGCATCCACAATGGCGTGCTCGCGTCCGCCTCCGCCGACAACCAGCACGTTCTTGGACAACAGAGTGTCCAGCATTATGGTCTTGCCGTCACTCTTGTTCGTTGATTCGAAATGAAATACCCGCATAAAGGACTAATGTTTGAAATGACGCTCTCCGGTGAAGACCATGGCGATGCCAAGCTCATTGCACTTCTTGATGGAATCCTCGTCGCGGACGGATCCGCCCGGCTGCGCGATGGCCTTCACGCCGTACTCGGCGGCGAGAGTCACGCAGTCGTCGAACGGGAAGAAGGCATCGGATGCCAGCACGAGACCGGCCCTGCGGGCGGCCTCCTTAGGGTCAACCGGCGCGCCGGTCCTTGCGGCCTCCTCCTCGGCCAACGTGGCCGCGGCCTGTTTCAAAGCCAATTCGGCGGAACCCACACGGTTCATCTGGCCGGCTCCCACTCCGTAGATCATCCCGGCCTTGCCGACGGTGATGGCGTTGGACTTGACGTGCTTCACTATCCTCCAGGTGAAATTCAGGTCGGCAAGCTGCCCATCGGTCGGCCTGACCTCCGTGACGGTCTGTGAAGCTGTGACAGGCACAATCGAAAGATCCTGATTCTGAACCAGAAGACCTCCGTTGACGCTGACGCACTGCATCTGCTCCCCCGCAGAGCCTTCCATATTCACTTTCAACACACGCAGGTTCTTCTTTGTGCGGAGAAGGTCGAGAGCGTCCGGTGCGAATGACGGTGCCATCACGATCTCAAGGAAGATCGGCTTCAGCAGCCGGGCCACTTCAAGGTTGACCTCCCGGTTGAATGCCACGATGCCTCCGAAAATGGAGGTCTTGTCACCCTCGTAAACCTTCTTCCAGGCGTCAACGACATCGGTTCCGAGACCTGCTCCGCACGGATTCATGTGCTTGAGTCCCACGGCGAAAGGCTCGCTGAACTCGCGGACGATGTTCAGGGCGGCGTTGGCATCCTGAATATTATTGTAGGACAGTTCCTTACCGTTCAGCTGCTCGGCGGTGGCCAATGAATATGGCACCGGCCTCACGGTCTTGTAGAACTTGGCCTTCTGGTGAGGGTTCTCGCCGTAGCGGAGTTCCTGGCAGATGTCATATTCAAGGAAAAGTTTCTCCGGGAGACCGGCCTGGGCGCGCATGTAGGTCGCGATCGCGCTGTCATATTCAGCGGTGTGGGTGTAGGCCTTGGCCGAGAGTTTGAGGCGGGTCTCCGGAGTCGTGTCGCCGTTCGCTTTGATCTCGGAGAGTACCGTGGCGTAGTCCCCGGGGTTCACCACAACCGTGACGGAGGCCCAGTTCTTGGCGGCGCTGCGGAGCATTGACGGTCCGCCGATGTCGATGTGCTCGACGGCATCCTCCATCGTGACATCCGGCTTTGCGATCGTCTCACGGAACGGATAGAGGTTGACACAGACCAGGTCTATCTTTTCTATTCCGTTGTCGCTCAACTGTTTCATGTGATCGGGAATGTCCCTGCGGGCCAGAAGCGCTCCGTGGATCTTCGGATGAAGGGTCTTCACACGGCCGTCGCAGATCTCGGGGAATCCCGTGACATCGCTTACGCCGGTCACAGGGAGACCAGCCTCCCTCAACATCTTCATCGTGCCGCTGGTGGAAAGGATCTCCCATCCGAGCGACACGAGTTCACGGGCGAAATCAATCACCCCCGTCTTGTCACTTACACTGATTAAAGCTCTCATTTATATACCTTTATAAAGTTATTTATCCAAGATGCGCTTAAGATGGCAGAACATCAGTCTGCCTTCCGAGTCTCGAAGATGCATCCCGTTGCCTTCGCACCACTTCCAGTACCTGCATTCGGCGCACTCGTCCTTGCGCATCCAACTTCGATCACGGTACGGCCCGAAGCGGTTCTCCCAGACATCCATGAAATCATCACGGTAGATGTTGCCCTGATGGTAGTCGGAACGGATGCTGGTGCAGGCCGAGATCGAACCGTCAACCAGAACGGAGCCGACGGACACCCCTGCCTGACAGGAATAGAAATGATTCCTTACATCGCCCTCATAAGGGCCGAGGAAACCCTCGCAGCCATAACTGGCCTTGATGCGTCCCTCCTTTCTGGTCTCTTTGATGAAATCCAGCATCCCCCGGAACATCTCCGGAGGCAGCTGAAGATCCGGATTCCGGGCGGCGCGGCCCTGCGGGAATATGGAGAAAAGCCTCCACTCCTTCAAGCCAAGACCGATCAAAAACTCCTTCAGCTGAGAAAGTTGCGGATAGTTCCTCCGGTTCACGCAGGTCACGACATCGAAAACGACCCCTGACCCGACCGCCATCCTGATCGTCTCGGCGGCACGTGCGAAACTGCCTTCACGTCCCCGAAGCCAGTCGTGGTTCTCCTCCAAGCCGTCCAGACTGACAGTCATCGAATGCAGACCGGCTCCGAGGAGACCGGAATATCTTTCCTCCGTCATCCCGAAGCCGTTCGTGACCATCCCCCACGGAAAGCCGCGGGAATATATTCCTTTTCCGCATTCCTCCAAGTCCGCCCTCATCGTCGGCTCTCCGCCGGAGACTATGACGAACACCTTGTGAGGGTCGGTCTTCGCAGCGATGGAGTCCAGCACCTTGAAGAAATCCTCCTTCGGCATATCAGGCGTGGAGGCCACCTGCCTGCAGTCGCTGCCACAGTGCTGACAACGAAGGTTGCAACGGAGCGTGCATTCCCAGAAGAGCTGTCTCAGAGGATGTTCCTCCTCCTGAGACTTGCGCAGAGACCTTGCGATGTCAAGCGCTATCCGTCTTCTGATCGAAAGTCCGTCCATCCGTTACTCGTCTTTCTTCAAAGTCTTCGAGCCTTTCAGGGCAAACTCGCCCGCGTACCAGCCACTGCCGCCTTTCAGTTTCTCAGCATTGACAGTCAGGCTGTCCCGCTTGAAGGAGCCATTGGCTTCACCATCGACATCATCGAAGTAGAACTTTACCTCATCATACGGCCAGACCCTGTCATAATTGCCGACAACCTTGCCGTTCACGTCGGTGTAGAGGGTGTCCTTGTCATAAGTCAAGCGCTCTGAAGGAACTACACGGATGCCTTTGACTGCCTTGCCGCTTTCGTCCATAACGGTGAGATCGACCTTGAAATCACAATGAGGTACTCCGTACTCACAAAGAGTCCCCATGATGTTTTCATCGCAGCCGGAAAATCCGAGCATCGAGAGCAGTGCCGGGCCTATGGCCGCGGTCAGTTTAGCAAATGATTTTTTCATGATTCTGAAGCTTTAATCA
>CAVIGZ010000075.1:5732-8029 GCA_963642565.1 Bacteroidaceae bacterium
TGAACCTCGATTCCCTGACCCTCACGAAGGATTCTCGGGATGTTCTCGTCGAAGCCGCCGCCGGTGATGTGGGCGACCCCGTGCACGTCACAGCTGCGGATGACATCCAGAACCTGCTTCACGTAGATCCTGGTCGGAGTCAGGGCAACCAGACCGAGCGGTTGGTCGGACTCCAGCTCGGGATAGACCTTGTGCAGATCCAGATTGTTGTCGGAGAAGATCTTGCGCACGAGGCTGAATCCGTTGCTGTGAACTCCGGTGGAGGCGATTCCCACCAGCACATCCCCGGCCTTGACCTTCGTGCCGTCAATGAGTTTGGATTTCTCCACGACACCTGTGGTGTAGCCCGCGATGTCATATTCACCGTCGGCATACATTCCGGGCATTTCGGCCGTCTCGCCGCCCACGAGGGCGCATCCGGCCTGACGGCATCCTTCCGCGACTCCGGCCACGATGGCTTCGACGACCTCAGGACGGGTCTTCCCCTGAGCCACATAGTCAAGGAACACAAGAGGTTCCGCCCCCTGTGCCAGAACATCGTTCACGCACATCGCCACGGCGTCGATGCCGATGGTGTCATGCTTGTCCATCGCGAACGCCAGCTTGAGTTTCGTGCCGACTCCGTCCGTTCCGCTGACCAGAACCGGTTCCTTGATGTTCAGCTTTGAAAGATCGAACATCCCTCCGAACGATCCGATGTTCCCCATCACACCGAGCCTGTCGGTCGATGCCACGTGTTTCTTGATCCTGCGGACAACGTCGTAACCCGCCTCAAGGCTGACACCAGCCTTCTCGTAATCAACTGCCATAGTGTAATATATCCCTTAATAAATTATAGCTATATTCATATATTCTTGAATACCAGAACATTTCCAATTATCCATAAATCAGAATTTGTGTTCTTCCTTGACCTCCTCGATGCTGGAGTAGAGGGCGGTCGGGTAGTTGCCGTTGAAGCAGGCGAGACAAAGGTCTGTGCGATGGCCGGCCTCGAAAAGCCCCTCCTCCGAAAGGAATGCCAGAGAGTCGGCCTCGATCGCCTGACGGGCCTGCTCCAGGTTTCTGGAATAACAGAGGAGTTCCTTGTGCGTGGACATGTCCACTCCGTAGAAGCAAGGATTCTTGATCATCGGGCTGGCTATCCTCATGTGAACCTCCCTCGCCCCGGCCCCGCGCAGCATCCGCACGATCCTCAGGGACGTGGTCCCGCGCACGATCGAGTCATCCACAAGGATTATCCTCTTGCCCTTCACGATGCTCCGCACAGGCGACAGCTTCATCTTCACGCCCTTGTCCCTCATCTCCTGCGACGGCTGGATGAAAGTCCTGCCGATGTAGCGGTTCTTTATGAGTCCCATCTCGTTGGGAAGCCCGCTCGCCTCGGAGTAGCCGGATGCGGCGCTGAGGCTGGAATCCGGGACACCCACCACGATGTCCGCGTCCACGTGCGACTCCCGGTAGAGGATCCTGCCGCTTTCTTTCCTGAAAGCGTGGACGTTGCAGCCTTCGATGTCGCTGTCAGGACGGGAGAAGTAAACATATTCCATGGCGCACATGGCGTGGCGCTGGTAGTCTGAATATTTCCGGCTTCTGATGCCGTGGTGGTCGATCGTCACGACCTCGCCCGGCTCGATGTCCCTGATGAACTCCGCTCCCACGACGCTGAACGCGCAGGTCTCGCTGCTCAGGACATAGCCGTCGCCGAGCCGCCCGATGGACAGAGGCCTAAGTCCGTACTTGTCACGCATCGCATAAATCCGGTGGTTGGTCATCACCAGAAACGCGAAAGCCCCTTCGATCATGTTCAGGGCTTCCATGATGGGGAATATCCTCGGACTGTTCCTTTCGACCGGCTCCTTCTTGATGAGGTGGGCCAGGATCTCGCTGTCGGAAGTGGACTGGAAAAGGCTGCCGCGGTCCTCAAGGTATTTCCTCAACTGGGCGGAATTGACCACATTGCCGTTGTGGACAAGGGCGAAGTCCCCGCTGTTGTGCCTGAAAAGGAAAGGCTGGACGTTCTCAATGCCGCCACCGCCGTGCGTGGAGTAACGCACATGGCCGACCGCCATGTCGCCGTGGAGAGAACCGAGGTTCTCACTGTTGAAGACTTCGGTCACAAGTCCGAGTCCCTTGACCCGGTGAAGTTCTCCTCTGTCGTTGACCGAGACGATTCCGCAGCCCTCCTGGCCGCGATGCTGAAGCGAGTGGAGACCGTAATAGGTCACCTCGGCGGCGTGGGGAACGCCCCAGACACCGAACACCCCGCATTCTTCCTTGAGTTCCTTTGAAAACATATT
>CAVIGZ010000076.1:0-7904 GCA_963642565.1 Bacteroidaceae bacterium
GCAGGGAAAGAGCTTGCTCTTACCCTTCAAACAAACAAATCAAAACAGCTTCTAAGTTTTTTTGCGACATGCGAAATTCGCATTTTACTTTCGGGCGTGATCCGGGTATATATGGTGAGACGTCTCAAAAGAACAACATCTAAAAGACATTGAAATCATGAGAGCAAGATTACTTACAGCGGCGATGGCCGCGATTCTTATGCTGGCGGTCTCCGCATCGGCTGACGCTCGCGGACCTCATCGCCACGGCGGATTCGGGAGGCATCACAGGTGCTATGCGACCGCGGTCATTCCTCCGGTCAGGACAGTGCGGGTAAGACACTCCTCCACGGTGAACAGAACCTCGCGTCAGGAAAGAAAGCTGATGGCTCTGGCGTATATCAAGAACAATGGCTATCTTTCGGTCGGCAAATACCGCGGCATCACCGGACTTGACAGACAGTTCGCCCAAGCGGAACTCGACTCGTTCTCGCTGGACAAAAAAGATCCGATTGTCCGCACCACGCAAGGCCGGAAAGTAGTTTACACATTGGCGGATGAATGAGACCAACATAGTCAGGCTGCTCGGAAAGGATCCCCAGATGGGTTTCCGGATGCTCCTGAAAGAGTACAAGGAACCCATCTACTGGCACATCCGGCGAATCACCGTGAACAGCGAGGATGCAAAGGATGCCACGCAGGAGACATTCATCAGGGTTTTCCGCTCATTGGGCCAGTATGACCGCAACCGCTCATTCACGGCATGGCTTTACCGGATAGCGACAAACGAGGCCCTGCGCGTCATCGGGAAACGTCATCCGGCAGTCAACATCGAAGACAACGCCGAAGCGATGATGTTGCTTGCGGATGAATACCTTGACCTTGAGGACATCGAGGCGGTCAGGCTCCAGAAAGCGATACTCTCGCTCCCTCGGAAACAGCGGCTGACATTCACCCTCAGGTACTATGACGAACTCGGTTTCAGCGAGATCGCTGAAATCACGGACACATCCCCGGACGGGGCCAAAGCCAACTGGCACAATGCGAAAACAAAAGTTTACAATTATCTGAAAGAACATGAATGATGAGAATATGAATATGCCGGAAATCGGCAGACGCATGCCGTACAAGGTTCCGGACGGGATGTTCGACGACATCGAGCGGAATGTCCTTTCAGCCACAGGCTGCGGAAGAGAAACGTCGCGCGGAATCCGCGCGGTCAGCATCGCCCTTGCGGTGGCCGCGTCATTGGCCCTGACGGTGATTTTCTCCTGGCATAGGCAACCGTCCGCGGATTCGCTTGCCGAGGTGCAGCAGGCGTTCGCCAACCTCGACAACGCCGACAGGGCGTTCCTCTCCGAGGTCTATGATGAAGACACTTTTATGAACATGAATTATTAGAAAGCAATGAAAACCATAATCAGAAATTCAATAATGGCGATTGCCGCCATCCTTATGTCAATGTCTCTGTCAGCGGCACAGAGCGACACCGGACGGAAAATCAGCCGTGAGGAGCTGGCCGTGAAACAGGCCGAACACATCTCGGAGGCCCTCGCTTTCGACAAGACGACAAGCGAGAAATTCAAGGAAACCTATTGCAGTTTCCAGAAGGAGCTCTGGGCATTGGGGCCGAACCTCGGGAAGCAGACTTCAGACAATCCGAGCGAGAAAGACATGGAACAGCGCTTCGAGCGCAGCCAGAAGATTCTGGACCTGCGCAAGAAATATTTCGGGATCTACAGCACATTCCTTTCTCAGAAACAGATCTCAAGAGTGTATGAAATCGAACGCGAGATGATGCACAGGCTGTCATCTCAGAAAAAGAATCATCGCAAATAACGGAGAATCATGAAAAACAAAGCATTCGGAATATTATGTCTGTCCTTCCTTATGATGTTTGCCGGGACCTCGTGTGACCGCGAGGATCCGGTAAGGGAGGAAGAGGTGGAGACAGAACAGACGGACAAGAATCCTGTCTTGACTGTTCTCGCCGAGCAAGTGGCGGGAGATGAGGGATATGACGAGGACGGGATTTCTGTGGAGAACTGTCCGGCCTCACAGGATCCGCACGGCGTTTACAGCGGATTGAAACTGAACCTTCAGCTGTCAGGAATAACCCGGGTCGAGGTGGAAAGCGTGGACGGCTATGCCTTGTACGGGGTCGCCGGATTCCACTGGAATGAGTCAGGGGAAATCGTCTTCGACGAGGTGGAGAATGCCGGGTCCATCCTGATATTCAATTCTCCTGACGAGAAAGGATTCACTCCTGGGAAAGATTACCGCATATTCACCTTGCCTTGCGACCTCTACGGGGGCTACCGGCTGTCATTCTATCGCGACGGACTCGTGGCGGATTATTTCGGAGTGCATCAGACAGTGGAGGCCGGGACATTCATCAGCCCCAATGATCTGATGGAAGATGAACTGGAGTTCGATGACCCGGATGCGCCTCTTGTGGAAGAGGAACGTCCGGAACTGGACGCCACGACCATGGCCCTCCTCCGCCAATACAGACAGGATCAGACGGAAGAGAACAAGTCGGCGTTGTTGAACCAGATGGGAATCCGTTACGACAAAGTGGTGGCGCGGAAGAAAGCCAAGCTCCGCGAGCTGGAGCGGGAGGCTTTGACTCAGGGCGTGATTGATGAGATGCAGGCGATCGTGGACGAGATGGTGGAGAACCGGGACATCCGGCTCGAACAGCAGTTTCTGCGGCTCATAGACCCTCGGGAGGATGACAATCCCGATGACGGATGGATGGTGTTGCGCGGAGCCTCCGCCCCCAATGCCTACATCGGCTACGCGCCTGTGACCAATGCGGAATATGCGGCCTTCAAGGATGGGTTCACTTACAGTGCGGGCCAGGACAACTATCCGGTGGTGAATGTCACGGTTGCGGACGGAGAGGAGTATTGCGATTGGCTGACGGAGAAAGACGACGCGCATGTTTACCGTCTGCCGACTGACGAGGAGTGGATTCTCGGAGCCGGACACATGCCGAAGGATGTCGCGATGAACGCCGGTCATGTGGAGAAGGGACTCACTGCGGTGGATGCCTACAGCCGTACGACGGGAGCTTGCGGAGGCATCGACTTCTGGGGCAACTGCTGGGAGTGGACGTCCTCCACGGATGCGAACGGGAACCATGTCATCAAAGGCGGCAGCTGGGATTCCGACCGTGACGATTGCCGCAGCGAGAAATCGGACGTGACAAGAGACGGCACGCAAGGTTATGCCAATGTCGGATTCCGGATCGTAAGGACGGATGCCTGACAATCATTCATTCAATGAACGGCCGGACTTCGCCGCTCTCCAATAAGAGCAGGGTCTTTTTGACCTCCAGACCGCCGGCGAAGCCGGTCAATGCATTGTTCGAGCCTATGACTCTGTGACAGGGGATGATGATGCCGATGCCGTTGGCTCCGATGGCCTGCGCCACCGCCCTGACTCCCCTCACATTGTCCACCCTCCGCGCGATCTCCTTGTAAGTTCTTGTCTGCCCGTAAGGTATCTCAAGCAGTGCGTCCCATACCCTTTTCTGGAATGGAGTGCCGACAGGATGCAGAGGAAGATCGAAAGTCCGGCGCTCAAGAGCGAAATATTCGTCAAGCTGTGCTTTCGCCCGCTCTATGACCGGAGACGATTCTTCCTTGATCCTGGCGTTCAACAGCCTGACCAGCCGGAGCTTGTTCCGCACGGCGCATGGTTTCCCATTCCAGTCGCAGAGACAAAGCCACTCGCCGACCGAGCCGAGAACGATCTCTCCGCAAGGAGAGTCATAGTACTGAACAAGGATCTCGTCCATAATCATATTTTCTGCTTAAAGAGCCTTCCGGGCAAACCACAGCACAGGATACCGGCTCTCGCGCATGTGTGAGAGCGCCGCGTTCCGCCCTCAAGACAACTGATCAGGCGCCGCATTGTCCGCGTTGAATTTCATTACCCTTTTCCATGTCGGTGCGGCTGCGGCTGGCAGTGACTAAATACACGCCGCCGAAAATAAAGACTACCGCCACTATTTTTGTAAGATTAAAGGAGTCCATACCCCAGCATGCGGCGACCACGCAGGCGACAAGCGGCTGGATGTAATTGTACATTCCGGCCACTGTCGGACGAAGCCGCTTCTGACCCACGACAATGAGCATGTAGCTGATGAATGTCGCCCCGATCACAATAAAAGCCAGCCCGGCAACCTCGGACAAGTGTAAATCGCTCCAATGCGCGGCCGCCAGATCTTTCGCCGAGAAAGGCAGCATGCAGATGAAGGAATAAGTGAACATCCACTTCATGATGGTCACCAGGGAGTATTTTTTTACGAAGTTTTTGTAGAATACAATATAGAAGGCATAGCACAACTGGGCGAACAGCACAAGCAGATCTCCCCATATCGCCGTGTTTCCGCTTCCCGGTGAAGTCCGGACATTGTTCCCGCTTCCCAGAATAAGCAGCAGAGCACCTCCCGCTCCAAATGCGATGCCCAGCACTTTCTTACCCGTTATGGGTTCTTTCAGAATGAACGCGGCCAGTATCATGGCCCAGAGCGGCATGCTCGTCGTAATGATGGAAGCGTCTCCCGGCGAAGTCAGGCTGATCCCGAACATGAAGCATCCCTGATTGAACACTATGGCGAAGAGTGAAGCGAAAAACAAGGTCACCATGTCCTTATGGTCGACGTGCTCGGGTTTTGTAAAAAAAGACACGGCCCAGAATAAAACCATTGCCCCTCCAATGCGCAAGTCGCTTACGACCAATGGCGTGATCGCACCGCCCGCCATGATGATCTTGGAGACGGGAGACATCAATCCCCACATAGTGTTCGCCCCGAGCATCGAGGCGTGACCTTTCCAATCAAAATTCATCGCTTCTTACGTAATACAAGCTGAATGAATACAATACAACTATCAATGCAACCAGGCAGGCCGAGATCGTTCCTGTAAAACAGTTGCCCAGCACGAACCAGGCGATTCCGCAGGCCGCCAAGAAGAGAAGCAGCGCCGCAGCTTCGTTCCTGCCGAATCTTCTTTCTCCTTTCGCATAAAAAAAGTAATCCAATGAATATTTTCCCGCCCCCATCAGAAGCTGGATGACATACAGCCCTAAAAAGAGAACAGGCAAGACTTTAATGCTGAACGGGTCGAAGAAATGGTACTTGACCGCAACCAACATGTTGAATGCCAAGATGGATGCCGACAAGCGGGTTTGAAATCCAAGCAACAGCATTATCGGACAGACAGTTTGCGCGAATATGGTAAGCCACAGGGAAGGAATGTCTCCGATGCCTATGGGGTCACCGAAAAAATCCGCGGCATATTTGTCATAATTGACAATCTTGCCATACCCATAAGGCAGCATCATCAATCCGCAGAAGAACCGGAAGCTTAGAATGACAAAAGAGCGGAAATTCCCGGAACTTGAATTTCTGCCCAAAAGATAATCAACAAGTCTGCGCATACACCCGTACAATTTTTGCAAAGGTATGGTGTACAGGCACAACATTTATTGTATTTTTGCGACACATTGTTGAATCATCTCATTATATGTGGAAAGAGAACTTGTATCAACCGGTGGAGGTGTTGATCCGGAACCATGAAGTGTTTCCGATAGCGGAACACCAGCATTCATTTTTCGAGATGGTTTATGTGAGCGAGGGGACAGGACGGTTCTGTGCCGGGGAGTCAGATTGCAAGGTGCAGGAAACCGCCTATCACGCCCGTTCATTATTTCTCATTCCACCGGAGACAACTCATTGTTTTACGATAGATACGCATAGCGAGTATGTGTTCATCCGGTTCATGATTCATTATGTGGAGGACTATGTCGGGAAATATGTCGCGGAGGTCTTACGCTCTCCCGGCCGGCAAGAGGAAATCCGGTTGGCCGGGCAGGACGAAGACATCGTGTTCCGGCTTTTTGATTTCATAAGGCGCGAAGAAGAATGCAGGCAAGAGAACACCAATTATCTTCTGCAACAATGGATCAACAGCATTCTCGTGATTGTGGCCCGGAACATCGCCAGAAGCTCATCTTTCAATAGTTCAGGACATGGGGAAACGGACAGTTCAATGTATATGCAGCAATACATACAACAACATATTCATCAGCCGAATCTGTTGAGCGCTGAAAATCTCGGAAAGACGTTCAATCTCTCATCCAACTATATAGGGAACTTTTTCAAACGTAATTTTCAAGAGACTTTGCAGCGATACATTGCGAGAAACAGGTTGAAAATGGTAGAGAACCTGCTGACAAACAGCAAAATGACAATTAAGGAGATTGCTTACAGAATGGGTTATTCGGACTCAAGCCACCTTGTCAGGTCTTTCCAAAAAGCTTATGGAACATCCCCTTTGAAATATAGGCAGGAACATCGGTCCGTCCCCATCTGCCCCGAAGCCGGCGGACACTCTGATTCTCCATATGTCAATCCTTAACTCTTCTCAAAAATGTGGCGACATTCCGGTTCTCCTGCAAAACAGCTTCTAAGAGTTGCCTGCTGGAGCGGTGCGGCGGCGGTTATCATTATTCGAAACATATTCATTATCTTTACATCAAAAGATGATGAATATGACAAAGGAAGAAGAATATCTTGCGCTTCTGCCCCAGATCAAATCTCTGCTTGCCGGAGAGACCGACGAGGTGGCAAGAATGTCGAACATCGCGGCGATGCTCCACCGGACGTTCGGTTTCTGGTGGACCGGCTTTTATCGGGTGGCATCATCGGAGGAGCTGGTGCTCGGCCCGTTTCAGGGACCGGCCGCCTGTGTGCGCATAGCGAAGGGCAAAGGTGTGTGCGGCACATCCTGGGACGAAGAACGCCCAGTCATTGTCCCTGATGTCAGGCAGTTCCCGGGACACATAGCCTGCTCAAGCGAGAGCCGGAGCGAGATTGTCGTGCCTTGTCGGAAGTCCGGACGGATAGCCGCCGTCCTTGACATCGACAGCAAGGAACAGGGCGCATTTGACGAGACCGACAGGAAATATCTTGAAGAGGTTGCTTCTCTGCTCTATGGGAAGGAAAGGGACATCTGGTTTGCGGCCGGCTGCTTCTGGGGTGCGCAGAAATTCTTCAAGCTTGTCGGCGGGGTTGTCTTCACGGAGGTCGGATTCGCGAACGGATGGGAAATGAACCCGACCTACGAACAGGTCTATACCGACAAGACCGGCCATGCCGAGTGCGTCCATCTGCGCTACGACCCCGAGAAAGTGTCTCTGGAAGAACTCGTGCGGCTGTTCCTGAAGATGATAGATCCGTTCAGTCAGAACAGACAGGGTGAAGATGAAGGCACAAGGTATCGCACAGGCATCTACTACGATAATGTTGATGACTTGGATGTTATCGCAGATCCGCTAAGGTCTCTGGAGGAACGGACCGGCAGGAAACCCGCCGTCGAGATCCAGCCCCTCCGCTGTTTCTACAAAGCGGAGGAATACCATCAGAACTATCTCGACAAGAATCCGGGCGGTTACTGTCACCTGTCTCCCGCAATCTTTGAACTCGCCCGAAAGAAACCGCACGGACCGGCCAAACCTTGAATTAACGAAAGTCTTCTTCCGCACCGGCCAGAAAGTCGAGGAGACCTATTCGAAGTGGGCGCTCATCGGCACCCACGCCGGGCGCAGGACATCATAAATCCGCAAAAAGTGAAGTTTCTCCCGAAATCCTTGTAACATCTGTCACCTGTGCCGTCCATAACTTTGCACCATCAAATAAAGACAGATGAATATGAAAAAGGAAATCATTACAACTTTTGCGACGCTGGCCACGATGACGGTCGGCACCGCTTTCGCACAGGACAAGGCAACGACGGTCGCCGGTGTTCCGGTAGTTGAACTGAACAACGGCTCGCTGATGCCACGATTTGGACTCGGGACTTATCTCCAGCCGTCAGACGATGTCTGCGAGCAGTCCTGCCTCTCGGCATTGA
>CAVIGZ010000077.1:0-7413 GCA_963642565.1 Bacteroidaceae bacterium
CTTCAGGTTCGACCGCTTCTTCCAAGGAAGATAGCGGTGCTGTCTGACTGAAGAAGCGGGAAGAAGATGAAGATTTTTCACCTCAAAGAACATTTCAAACAAATCAAAACAGCTTCTAATTTTGAACGAAGAGTAATATTTCCGAATTTTGCAGTCTATGGACAATTTGATTGAAATATTCAGCGGAAAGTACGGTCTTGTGAGGGAGGCCGCCGAGGAACTGATCAGGCAGATGGACAGGGTGTCCTTCCGCAAGGGAGAGACAATCGTGAGGAGCGGGGCGTTCGATGACTCCCTTTATATTCTTGAATCGGGAATCTGGAGCGGCGCGAAGTCGACTTCATTCGGTGACGTTGTCGTGTGGTTCGCTTTCGGCGGCGAGGCGGTCGTGGACATATTCTGCTACAATGCCGGGATTCCGTCCAAAATCGCCATCGTCTCAGAGACCGACAGCATCGCAAGGCGGATCAGCAAGACACGGGTGGATGCATTGTGCGGATCGTTTCCGGGCATCGCCAACGTCATCCGCAAAGTCTTTGAGACCAACGCCTATCATTTCGAGGACGAGGTGGTCTGGATGGCGGACAAGGAAAACGCCAGCGACAGGTACAGAGCCTTGATAGACGACCATCCGGAACTCATCCTGAACGTGCCGCTGAAGAAGATAGCGTCGTACCTCTGGGTAACGCCCCAGTCGCTTAGCAGGATCCGCGCGGCGATGAACAAAGGCTGAATCATGCGCCAGCAATGGTGATCGGACGATGACATGACCCGACAAAAACAGGTCACGCGTAACTGTGCATCCCGCCGAGGAGATAGTTGACACCGAAGTAGGTGAAGAGGACGGATGCTGAAAGGATCAGGGTGTAGACATGGTAGGCACGCGGACTTCTCAGGAATGGAAGACTGGTGCGGTGCACGCCGAGGGATGCGATCAGGAAAGTGACAAGCGCCCATGTTTCCTTCGGATCCCAGTTCCAGTAGCAACCCCATGAAACGTTCGCCCAGATGGAGCCGGCGATTATGCCGGATCCGAGGAGGAACAGGGCCGGGTACATCAAGGCCTCGGACATCTTGGCCATCTTCGCGGAAGCTTCCGTTGATCCCGAGGCACGGCGGCGCGACGACGCGGCAAAACCGCAGACCCCGTTGATCATTATGACGGCCAAGATTGTGTAGGAGAGCATCATAAGCGACACGTGGATGCTCAACAGCGGTGACGAAAGGACGGGCATCAACTGGGTGACGGCAGGATTGGCGTTGCCCATTGCGGAAACAAGGGTGGCCAGCGAAGCGACAATGATCCCGAACGGCAGCATGATCGGGAAACGCCTGAAGCTCAGCAAGGCGGCCAGCATCGCAGTCCATGCGATGGTCAGCATCGTCTCCGAGCCGTTGGAGAAAGGAATATGTCCGCCCGCAACCCACAGCAATCCAAGCACGACAGTCAGCACAATGAAGAAAACAAGACCTGACGATATTCCGGCGATGTTGATTCCTTTTCCTCCCTGTCCGCCTGATGCCGGCACACGCACCAGGCGCCTCATAGCGACCGCCAGCAATGCCAGCCCTATGACCAGAAACGCCCCGGCGATCGGAAACAGCGGAGGCATAGCGTTGTACGCCCGCTCGGCTTTGATCCGGTAAGCCGGCGGCAGACTCTCTCCCATCTTGCTTTCCTGAAAGCGGCGCAGCTTCTCCAGCGACACTTCCAACCTGCCATATTCACGGTTCACCACAAGTTCGAAGATGTAGTCCATCGACTTGCGTACAAAAAGCCACTCATCTTCCGCGGTTCCCTCCGGCAGCCGGTCGCTCTGCGAGTACCACCCGAGCCGCCCGGTACTGTCCCGAAGCGGGTAGATCTTCAGCAGGTCTCCTGAATACAACGCTTTGACAGCCGCCTCCTTGTCCATAGCGTCAACGGCTTTCCCGCGATTGTGAAGCGGAACATCCTTCCAGCTTGTACCGTAAAACATCCATCCGGTAAGCACCTGCTCGTCAGTCAGTCCCTTAACTCCGGAAACGCCATAAAGTTTGGCGCTGAAATCCTTTGCGAGAGTCTGGAGAGGGCATATTCTCCCGCGGTACAACACATGGAGCCTTCCGAACTCCGCGGCCGTCTCCTTCGGCAGCACTTTCGGACTTTTCCCGACACTCGGGGATGCATCCGCATTAACCGGCCAAAGGCACAGAACCGTCACAACGGCCAAAGAATGTCCCAACGCTCCGGCAAAAAACTTCCTGAATCTTTTGTCCGTAAAGAAAAAGCACAGAAGCCCCAAAAGCAGCGACGCATACCCGGTGTAAATGACAGCGATGCCTACAGGATCGTGACTTACGGTGAAAGTCACGCCGGCCTCATCGCTGTCATAGTCGGTCTGATAGAAACGATACCCTTTGCAGGACAGGATGCGGTTCATCCTCACCTCACCTTCCCGGATGACAGTGCCGTCCTTTGTGAAACGGAGCTGTGAGCGGAAATCCGCCGGAGCGTCCGTACCGGAATGCCAGACGACCTCAAAATCATCAAGCACGACCTCGAAGGGCAGCTCGCCTACCGAACCGTCCTTGTTCTCGAATGTCCCGACATGATCCCCCACACCCAAATGCAGCACACCTTTTCTGGCCGAAAAGGCTGTCACAAGCGCCCCTGCCAGAATCACCGCCAGCGAAAGATGCAGCATCAGGGCCGCAGGCCGCCCCACAAAGATTTTTGTCATTATATCGAATTGATGAATCTTACCACCGCGTCCCTTTCGGACTTGGAGAGGGCACGGAAATTCTCCACAGACTTGCGGGCGTCACTCTGGGCGCTGCCGTGCCACATGATCGCCTCGATGACTGTCCTCGCGCGGCAGTCATGCAGCCTGTCAACTCCACCGGCCACCAGTTCGCTCAGGCCACGCCCCCAAAGCGGAGTCGTCCTGCACCAGCCGGTACGGATGTCGTTCTGCATGAAAAGCCTGTGCTGAACCATGTCCGTGTACGGCCAGATAGTCTGATGAGGGTAACGGGGAAGTCTCGGATCATTGTCCTTGAAGAAACCGTTCGGGTCGGTCACATTGTCCTCACCGGTAACCCAACTTGGACGGTGACAGGAAGCGCAGCCGATCCTCGTGAAGAGTTCCTTGCCTTTGATGACCTCAGGATCATCCAGATCCCTCGCCGCAGGGACCGCCAGACCTCTGTGCCAGATCATGAAGTCGGCATATTCATCGTCCGTCATCTCCGGTTTGAGGTCTTTTGCCATCAGGTAGTTGTAGATGTCAGTCCGAACATCCCCGGTCTTGTTCCCGTCAGGGAAATATTTATAGAAATCCTTCTGCACATCCGGATCCTGCGAAGCCACCTTGGCGTAAGTCGCCGTCATGTAATGGTAGCGCCTGTCGCTTCTGGTGACGTTGGTGATGTTCCAGATGGCATTCGCCCCGGCGGCATCCTGCAACGGCCCGCGGCTCAACGCATAAGTGAAACGCTTCGGATGAGTTGTCTTGCCGTAAAGGCTTGTCCACTCACCATTCGCGAATATCGCGGGATTCAACTTGGCGCCGGCGGCCTCCTCCTTTGCATACTGCGCTTTGAGGTCGTCATCATCAATCGCATCCAGAAGTCCCACTCCATAGACACCGATCGTGGACTCAACCCTGAAACGCACATTTGAATATGGGACGGTGACAGTCTCGCCGTTCTTCGTGACCTCAAGCGGAACGTAAAAAGCCTCCTCGGGAACGATGACTTCCGGGTAGATCAGGCTGTAAGACTCTCCGTCAGGGAAGCGGTTGCCCCAGTCGTCGGTATATTCAAGCCAATTGATCTTGATGTCGCTTTCGTCTATCGGAGCCTTGAAAGGAGCGACGGCTAGGGTCTGCGGCATTCCGGTCAGGGAACTCAGGTAAGTGTCCGTGTCATCTGTAATCACCAAGAGGTAGCCGTTGCCGTTCTTGTCGGCTTTGTACTCGGTCTGGCGTTTGCCGTGACTGTAGTTCGGGTGGCAGTAGAGGCATCCGCGCCTTACCATCAACGGACCGAGTCCGCAGAAGGCCCCGTCCTTGTTCTCGTTGAAGTCCCTTTCAAAGAACATCTCTCCGTTCTTGAAGGCCTGGACCATTCCGGAATTCTCTATAACCGGAGTCGGCTGTTCGTAGGCGGAAGCACTTGAGTTGAAAGCGGTTCCGAGTTTTCCGCCGGCATACCACTCTTCACTCAACTCGGCAGGGACTTCAGGTTCATCGGTGCCGCCGTTGCCGTTGCAGGCGGCAAAAGCGAAAAGGGAGGCTGACAGGATATGGATCAGCAGTGATTTTTTCATGATTCAATATTGGTTTGAAGAATCAGCCGGGAAACCGGCCGATCCTCGATTGTCATATTATAAGATTGACCTTAGTCATTTATCAAAGCCTGACGGGCGACCTCAAGGGCATCGTTAAGATCGTTGCAGGCATCGATGGCATCCTTCACCTTGATGTCCTGATAGTTCTTTACGAACGGCTTCGGCATGGCGGCGATTTTCTCAAGGCATTTTCCGATGGCTGAAACGACACCGTCATTGGCGGTCTTGTCAACCCCGGCAAGGTAGGCGCTTACTGAATATGTCTGCGCGGAAGTCGCTCCCAGGGCTCCGAAATAAGCGCTGCGGACACTGACGATGTTGTCATAGAAGTCCTCGATAGAGTTCCATGAGTGAGGAGACTCGATGTAGTTCACATCCTCTCCGGTGTAAGGTTTTCCGATCTTCTGGGTACCGACCTCGTCCACGATGTCCTTGCAGCCTTCGATAATCTGCTCGCTGCCGGCGGTAACAGATTTCCAGACACTCCCGGCCTGTCCGCAGAGTTTCATCTGCTCGCCGAAATCATCTTCCGGCTCCATCTCTGCCTCCTCGATCAACTCCCTCTTGGCGTCACTGACATTGTCAAGCCCGGTCCATGCGGCCTCAAGCCTTGCGGCGCTCAATGCCAGATCCTTGGCGACAGCGGCCGCATAGAGAATCTCTTTCGCTGAGATGGCTGAAACGGCACGCTCATTACCGTCACGGAATATGATATATTCAATCCCATGGAATCCGACGAGTCCATTATTAAGGTTTGCTACCGTGTTTTCTATGTCAGCCATCATCTTCTCGCTGTCGAGAAGATTCTCAAGGGCGGTCTTGTCCAGAGGCCATGTGTCAATGTGAGGGTCGATGCTGTACTTCGACGCGGCACCGAAAAGGAAGGCCTCGCTCCACTCCCAATACTGGCGGGCGGATTTCCATAGCTCACAGGCCACCTTAACATTGGCGTCTGTCGGATCGCTCTGAAGTTTCCCGATAGCGGCCAGAAGTTCAAGCGACTTGTCAGCGAGATTCTTGTAGGTAGGAATCACGGTGTTGTCCACGAAAGTCTCGTTGACCTTCTGGAGCGTCTCCTCCTTTGCGGAGGTCGGATCTGTGGAATTCTTCTCGCAGGCCACAACGGCAAGAGCTGAAACCATCAGCACAGCTGCGAACTTAAAACCTTGTCTCATAATCTGTTGTAATATTTAATATTAATTCATTTCTCAATCTTCCGGTTATTCAACGCACACTTGGAGCGAAGCGACCGAAGGGGTTTCGGGGAATCCTTTCCCCGTACCCCCCAGGGGCTGTCACGAAGTGACTGGGGAGGGTGAGGTGATGAATATTCATCACCTCAAAAACCAGCCGCTGAAAGCGATTCCGAGCGTGACGGATGGCTCGTTGTTGAACGGAGCCGCGTAGAAGCGTTTGGAATATTCCGCCTTGATGACGATGTCCTTGATCGGGTACCAGTTGATGCCTGCGGCGACGCGATGCTTCCCGCACCACCTGTAGTCCAGCACGCCGTCGGCGACCTTGAACATCGAGTCATAGTACTCATAGTGGGCGAAGGCGTAGCACTTGCTCTCCTTCTTGAAGAGTGAAAGGACATCATAGCCCACCTCCATGCTCCCCACGACCGCGTCGGATCCGACCGCATTGTGAGGTGACGGCGAGGCATTGGACATGTTGTTCTTGTTGAACGCCGTGATCTGCTGTGAATCATTCAGATGCGCATAGTCAAAGCAGCCTCTGGCAATCAGATTGCGTCCCGTGTAGGTGAAGTCCGCAGATCCGATCATGACCTCCCCCTTGCAGTCCTTATATTTGGAGTTCTTCGTAAGCGAGTTGTTGAAACTTGATCCGAAATAGCCGCCAAGACCCATTCTCAGGCCTTTAACCGAACGGTTGTCAATCCTGAACGCCCCCGCGTAGGAGTTCGCTATCTTGAATTCGTAAGGAGATCCGGCACCGCCCTGGATGAAGTTCTCCGTGCTGAACCGGTCGGAGTCAAGTCCCGGCAGGAACATCACCTCGTAAGACCATTTGCCGAGATCGCCCAGAATCTCGATTCCCGGCTCATGCCAGGTGCAAGGGAACACAGTGTTCTCTCCCTCCATCCTGTAAGCCGTGAAGAACTCGGTAGGAAGGTGGTGTCCGTTAGTCAGTCCCACCGGGATGATGATCATTCCTGTTCTGACTTTGAATGCGTCACTGAAAGCCTTCTGGAGCCAGAACTGTTCCAGCGCCACCTCGCCTCCACGCTCGATCTCGCTCTCATATTCCCCAGCCTCGTCAGCCTCCAGCTCGACGGCGCTTTCCGTGCCTCCGTGCTCGAACTCTATCTCCGAGCCAAGTGTCCACCCCTTCCCGAAATCGTAGCCAAGGTTGATGACAAAGTGCGGAATGTCGAACCGCCCGTGGCTCCTGTCATTCTTGTACTGTTCCGGATGGTTGTACCTTTGCCAGGCGTCGCTATAGAAATTGCGGGTCATCATCGCCTCGCCATATCCGCCTATCGAAAACCTTTGAGCGTCAGCGCACAAGGTTGCCATAATCAGCACTGCCGCCAATAAAATCCAGCGTCTCATTTTTATCATTTAAAATTGACGTGACAAAAGTACAGTACCCCGTGAAGTCGGGCAATAGCCATTTATCGGGATTTTATCCGGTCTTCGCCCCTGATTGTGGCGAAAAATTGGTATTTATCGTTTAAGGATGAGATGTCATCCATGCGATGGTCAGCCTCGTCTCCGCACAATTGGAGACAGGAATATGTCCGCTCAACCTTGATCCTGCAATCCGGCGGCGGCCTCCAGCCCGACTGCGCTTTTCAGATATTCATGAGTCAGCGTAATACGACTTCTTTCCGGATTAATAATTTTGTCGTATATTAACAGTCGAAAATCCGTTTCAGGATTGCGGACTGGAATGAGGACAGATGGCATGATTGCTATTGGGCACAAGCCTTAAGTGATGATGAAAAAATAAGTTGGTAAGTTTTTGTGAAGGATTTTTGCGGATAAATTTGTTTGTGAAGAAGGAGTGTGCCGGTGGCACACGACTGATGAACAAATAAATTCAGACCAAAAAGA
>CAVIGZ010000078.1:0-7210 GCA_963642565.1 Bacteroidaceae bacterium
GGATTCGTGCCGGGGCGGCGGGAGACCTGTCCCCGAATTTTGCACGCTACCAAAATTCGGGGACAGGTCTCCGTCGGCTTATCCGGCACTTTCATCCGGGCATAGGTGAGCAAGGATGGCCCCGGCGGCAGGGCGGGTCACGGGGCGAAGGAAGGAGCGGAGGATTTTAGGCAACTATTAAAAAAATTAAAATTTTTATTGTAAATTTCAGAAAACTATGTACTTTTGCGCTGAAAAACGAGTTAGCGGTAACTATAGTTTTATTTTATATTATTATGAAGAAGGTATTTATGTCAGTTGCGGTTGTGGCTCTTATGGTGGCTGCGTCCGCTTGCGGTAACAACGCAAAGAAAGCCGAGGCCGGAGCAGAGGCCGTTGAGGCTGTTGAAGAGACAGCTTGCACAGAGTCTGCATGCTGCGGTTCAGATTCCACAAAGGCCTGCTGTGATTCCACAAAGGCTTGCTGCGATTCTACAAAGGCCGAATAATTTCAGCCAGAACCCCCTCGTGGGCTTTTTTGTGCGGTGTCCGGGTAAAATCCCAGATGCTGCAATTTTTTTTGTTCCGGCCCGGCCGATTGCCTATCTTTGGAGAGTTGTCCGGTTGTGGTTGCCAGACCTGGGGCTAATAGAAAAGAGAACAGTTGTCCGGCAGACCCGGCAGGTTCGGCAGGTTCGGTAGGTTCGGCAGACCCGGCAGACCCGGCAGGCCCGGCAGGCCCGGCAGGCCCAACAGACTTGACAAGCCCGGCAACCGACCCGGCGAATGAAAACGATTACGCGCATGAAAGAGAAAACAGTCTGGTTCTGCTCCAATTGCGGCAACGAGTACCCCAAATGGATGGGACGCTGCCCGGCTTGCGGCGAATGGAACACGATGGTGGAACAAAAGGTGGTCACCGGAGGGTCCCGCAAGGCCCCGGTGACGGATTCCGTGCCGGGTTCCGGGCGTAGGCCGCAGAAGCTGAAGGAGATCGACTCCAGCTCCGAGGCAAGGCTTTCCCTGAACAACGGGGAGATCGACAGGATCCTCGGCGGAGGTGTCGTGGAAGGCTCTCTGGTGCTGATCGGAGGCGAGCCGGGAATAGGAAAGTCCACCCTGTCGCTCCAGATTCCGCTTGGATGTCCGTCCCTCAAGACCCTCTATGTCACCGGGGAGGAAAGCCTCCGCCAGGTGAAGATGCGTGCCGACCGGCTGGGCGGAGACGCGTCCAACTGCCGGATCTACAGCGAGACGCTGATCGAGAACGTCATCGCCGAGGCCCGGGGACTCAGTCCAGACCTGATGATCGTGGACTCTGTCCAGACGATGTTCTCCGGGGCCGTTGACTCGACCCCGGGGTCCGTCACCCAGATCAAGGAGGTCGCCGCCATCCTCCTGCGGTTCGCCAAGGAGACCGGCGTCCCGGTCATCCTGATCGGGCACATCACCAAGGAAGGCTACATCGCCGGCCCGAAGGTCCTTGAGCACATCGTGGACGTGGTCCTGCAGTTCGAAGGCGACAACAGAGGCTCGTACAGGATCCTGCGCAGCATAAAGAACCGCTTCGGCTCGACCTCAGAACTGGCCGTCTTCGAGATGACCGGCAAGGGCCTGCGCGAGGTCTCCAACCCTTCCGAACTCCTGATTCCGATGCACGAGGCCGGACTCAGCGGCACGGCCATCTGCGCCATGCTGGACGGTACGCGCCCGTTCCTTTTTGAAGTTCAGGCGCTTGTCAGCTCGGCGGCCTACGGCACGGCGCAGCGTTCCGCGACCGGATTCGATGTGCGGCGACTGAATATGCTTCTGGCGGTCCTGGAGCGCCGGGCGGGGTTCAAACTGGCGCAGAAGGATGTTTTTCTGAATATGGCCGGAGGTCTCAAGGTCAGCGACCCGGCCTGCGACCTGGCCGTCGTCTCGGCTGTGCTGTCGTCCAACTTCGATTTCGCCATTCCGGCGGACAACTGCTTCTGCGGCGAGGTCGGACTCAGCGGCGAGATCCGCCCCGTCGCCCAGACCGACCGCCGAGTCACCGAGGCTTCGCGGCTGGGTTTCAAGAAGATATTCCTTTCATCCTTCACCTCCCTGGATCTCAGGCCGCAAGGCGTCGAGGTCGTCAAGGTCGCCGATGTCCCCGCCCTTGTCCGCAGCCTCTTCAAGTAGCCCCGCAGCCACCGATCCGGGCAGCCTGTCGCCGCCGCTTCTTGCAACCCTTCGACCGCTGAACTTGTCAAAATGCCGAAGAGACAATCTTCAGACCCGCCAAGCCGGCCGAAGCCCCGAAGCGCCGGAGCGGGAATATTCGTGAATCGAGAAAAAATTCGTATATTCGCAAAGTTTTCAGGAAAGCGGCTCAGCGGCCGCGGGTATTTTAAATAAAACGAGACATGAACCTTAGAGACATCAAGAAGGACATTGAGTATGTCATCGGAGCTTTCATCGATGATTGCTCCCTCTTCAGCGCACTTAACCAGAAAGCTGACGATGAGGCTTTGGGCGGGCTCCTGGATGAGGCCGTCAATCTTTTCAACGACCTCAGGGACAAGGTGAATGATAAAGTGGAAGGCAGGAAGGCCGCCTACTATGCGGGGATCCGCAAGGAACTCCTTGAGAAGACCGACGCCCTTTACCAGAAGCTCAGCGGACTCATCAAGGCGGCTGCGAAGTAATCTGCGCGGCAGCGAAAAAAATACCAAGTGGAGGACCGTCCGGCCTTCCACTTTTTTTCGTCTCCACGGTGGATCCCGCTTTAATAGAAGCTGGCGCTCCCGCCTATGGAGAGCGCCATTTGTAGTTGACGGCGGGAAGCCGACGCGGGATTATTTCCCGGCCAGATGCTTCTCCCAGGCCCAGGCCGAAGCCAGAGTGTCCTCGATGGAGCGTTCCGCCTTCCAGCCAAGCTCGTTGTTGGCCAGCGTCGGGTCAGCCCAGATGGCCGTCACGTCCCCGCTCCGGCGCGGAGCAAACTTGTAGTTGAGTTTCAAGCCGTTGGCCTTTTCGAAAGCCGTGATGAGCTCCATGACGGAAAGAGGCTTGCCGGTTCCGATGTTGAAGATCTCATATTCATTCTTCATCTTGCCGTCAAGCATCCTGCGCACCGCGAAGACATGGGCCTTGGCGAGGTCCACGATGTCGATGAAGTCCCTCTGGCAGGTGCCGTCAGGGGTCGGGTAGTCGTTGCCGAAGACCGAGAGGCACTCGCGCTTGCCGATGGCGGTCTGCGTGATGAACGGCACGAGGTTGTTCGGCACGCCGCGCGGAAGCTCGCCGATCAGCGCCGACGGATGCGCCCCGATCGGGTTGAAGTACCTCAGGGCGATGCCCTTGATGTTTGAATATGCCTTCACGGAGTCCCGGAGGATGTCCTCGCACATCTGCTTCGTGTTCCCGTAAGGCGAGGTGGCCGGCTGCCTCGGCGACTTCTCGGTGACGGGAAGATTCTCCGGCTCGCCGTAAACCGTCGCGGATGAGGAGAAGAGAATGTTTCCGCACCCGTGCTTCCTTGCGGTTTCGATGACATTCATGAAGGATTCCAGATTGTTCCGGTAGTACTTCAACGGCTCGCTGACGGACTCGCCCACGGCCTTGAACCCGGCGAAATGGATGACCGCGTCGATCCTGCCTGCGGAGAAGAGCGACTCCGTGGCCTCAAGGTCGCAGAAGTCCATCTTCACGAAAGGGATGTCATTCCTTCCGGTGATCTTCCTGACTCCCTCGTAGCAGGTCTCGTCGCAGTTGGACATGTTGTCGGCCACGATCACATCGTAGCCGGCCTCGATCAGCTCCACGGTAACGTGGCTCCCGATAAATCCGGCACCGCCGGACACAAGGACACATTTTTTCATATTCCTGTAATATTTTGATTCCAGCACTTGCGCATGCAAATTTAACAATAAAAGCTCTAAGAAGCTGTTTTATTTTTCTCATGTTTCTAAATTTGTATTCATGAAACCAGCACATTCTTTTGTCACTGCCCTGGCGTTGTCCGCCGCAGTTTTCTCCGCCGCTCCCGCAGGGTCCGCCGCTCCCGCCGCCGGGCTTTGGCAGGCTCAGCGGCCGTCCGCCACTCCCGCCGAAGTTCCGTCCGCTCAGGTCCAAGCGTCAGATCCCGCCCGGAAATCCAAGGCACAGAGCTACATAGAGGCCGTCTCCCGGGGCGACCTCCTGAAAGGCTCCGTCTTCGGAGTCCTGGCCGTCACCGAAGGCGGCGACACCCTGGCTTCATGGAACAGCGGACAGCGGATGCTTCCGGCCTCCACGATGAAGCTTGTCACCACCGGCATGGCCATCCACCGCCTCGGGCCGGATTTCAGGTACGTCACCCGCATCGGCCACAACGGCTCGGTCAAGGACGGAGTTCTGGACGGGGATCTCTACATCGTCGGCGGGGGCGACCCTACCATCGCATCCAAGGATTCCATAGCCATTCCGCAGGAGCGTCTGTTCGGGCAGTGGAAATCGTTTCTGGACAAGGCCGGGATCAGGCGGATCAACGGCGACGTGATCGGTGACGGACGTTATTTCGACGGCCCGGCGGAGCAGGACCGCTGGAGCTATCAGGACATCGGCACGGCCTACGGGGCGGGTCCCGGCGGCCTGTCCTTCTACGAGAACGCCCAGGACTTCAAAGTCTCCGCCGGAGCGTCCGTAGGCTCCCCGGTGAGCGTCACTCCCCTTTTCCCGGTCACTCCGTGGATGAAGTATGAATATTCCTGCAAAACCGCTCCCGCCGGAACCGGCGACCAGCTGTACCTGTTCAACTCCGAGTTCTGCCCGCGCGCCGAGGTGCGCGGCTCCTTCGCCATCGACCGCGGACCAAAGACCGAAGAGTTCAGCAACCGGTTCGGGGCCTACACATGCGCGCATTATTTCCGCGAGTTCCTGAAATCCAATGGTGTGGTAGTGGCCGGAGGAGCGGCGGACGTGCGCGGCGGCCGGGTGCGCTCCGACCTCTCCTCTTCTGAATATGGTCCCTACGCCTCCAGGGTGGATGACCTCACGATGCTCGGGATGACATATTCCCCGACCCTGGGGCAGATCGCCCGCGCGACCAACCTAAAGAGCGACAACTTCTACGCCGAGACTCTTTTCCGCACGCTTGGCCGCCGGCTGCGCCACTCAGCGTCCTACGACTCCACCTATGCGGCTGTCTCCGAGGTGATGAAAAGTCTCGGTGTCAACGCCGAGGATGTCCGCATCGTGGACGGCAGCGGTCTCGCGCGCCACAACTATGTCTCCCCGTCGTTCTTTGTCCGTTTCCTGTCCGCGATGATGGACAGCCCGGCCTTCGGGGACTACATCCGTACCATCGGCCAGCCCGGCGACCGCCACTACGAGTCCCGTCTCCGCGGGGCTCCGGCCGCAGTGAAGTCCAGAGTCCATCTCAAGAGCGGCTCCATGAACGGTGTCCGCTGCTTCAGCGGCTACATCGAGCCTTCGGCCGGATCAAAGTCCGACACCATCATCTTCTCCATCATGACCAACAACTCCCTGGTCCCCGCCTCCCGCATCGACCCTCTGATCGACCGGATAATCACCCTCCTCGCCGCCGACAACTGACAATGCCATCAATTGACAGTACCGTCAACTGACTATGCCGCCTTCGGACAGGTGCTGAAAGAGATTCTTTTCAGGCGCGGATGATCTCGACTTCGCCGTCGAGGCCGATCTTTATGATCTGGGAGGCGAGGCCGGTAGCTCCGGCTTCGAGGCGGGGGTCCACAGTGTAGTCCACCGCGCTTTTGATCTCCCCGGAGATGTCGGCGAACTTCTTTGGAGCGGGTTCTCCGGAGATGTTGGCGGAGGTGGAGACGATAGGGCGGCCGAACTTGTAGGTGAGCTGCCGGCAGAACTCCATCATCGGGATGCGGATCCCGACCGTGCCGTCAGCCGCCACGGCGTTGTGCGCCAGATGATGGCGGTCAGCCTTCCACGGCTCTCCCCCGGCCGGAACGGGGCAGGTCTTCGCTCCGGGATAGATGATGGTCATCGGCCGGTCGTTGACCTCGACCAGATCTATGGCCATCGGCGGGATCGCATCCACGTACAACGCTATCCGGTCCAGACTGTCGGCCAGCAGGACCAGGGACTTGCTGTCCGAGCGGCGCTTTATTCCGTAGATCTTCGCGACAGCCTCGGGGTCGGTAGCATCGCAGCCAAGTCCCCAGACCGTGTCGGTAGGGTAAAGGATGACCCCGCCCTCTTTCAGAACCTTCAGCGTCTCGCCAAGGATCTCGTCTATTGATTTCTTTGTCATATTCGTGAAATTTAAATTCCGCAGGCAGTCAATTGCCGCTGCCTTGTCCTGCGCCCGAAGGTGCCAACCCTCAAGGCTCCATGAAGCGGAGGTAGCAGGCCGTCACGGCTGTCACGGCGGCGGTTTCCGTCCGCAGACGGCTCGGTCCGAGATGCACGGGGATGTACCCCCGCTCGACCGCCAGCCGGGCCTCCTCCTGCGAGAAATCCCCCTCCGGGCCGATCAGGACCGTGATTGAAGCTCCGGCGGGAGTCTGCGCAAGCACGTCCGCGATCGAACGCCTGGGCGTCTCCCCCTCGAAGCAGCAGCAGATCATCCTGACCGAAGATTCCTCCGGACGCCCCAGGATGAAATCCCGCACGCCCACCGGCTCCTCTACCACGGGCAATTTCGCCTTCAGACTCTGTTTCATGGCCGCCAGAGCGATCTTCCGGGATCTCTCCGCCTTGAAGACCTTCCGCTCGGAACGCTCCCCGATGACCGGCGACACCACGTCCACCCCAAGTTCCGTGGCTTTCTCCACGAACCACTCGAAACGGTCGTTGTTCTTCGTCGGACACACCGCCATATTCAATGAATATGAATGTCCTCCCCATCCGGGAAAGGTCTTCAGGATCTGTGCCGCCGCACCCTTGGGCGAGTCGTCCGTAAGGCGGCAGCGGTACATGTTCCCCGCCCCGTCCACGACCGTGACCTCGTCTCCGGCCCGGTGGCGCAGCACCCTCACGCAATGGGCGCTCTCGTCCGCGTCCAGCAAGGCGAGGCTCCCGTCGATCCCGTAAGCGTAGAAAATCTCCATGATGCAAAGATACAACATTGAGAGGCTGTTTTGAAATAATTCCTCTTTTTCTTGCTTCTGAGCTGACAGATGTCTCCGCCTCTGTAAGAAGCTGTTTTGATTTGTTTGTTTGAAGGGTAAGAGTGAAAAACTTCAGGTTCGACCGCTTCTTCCAAGGAAGATAGCGGTGCTGT
>CAVIGZ010000079.1:0-6993 GCA_963642565.1 Bacteroidaceae bacterium
AGCCTTTCGTGCCGGTCAGCAGGGTTGTCTTCACCCCGTACTGCTCCAAGGTGCTTTTGTACAGATGCCCCAGCTCGTCGTTGCCGATCTTCCCGATGAAGCCCGAAGGCATGCCGAATATGGATGTGCAGGTGATCGTGTTGGCCGCCGAGCCGCCAGGCACGTACTTCACGCCGAACTCCTTCAACTTCGACCAGATGCGGTTACCTGTCTCAAGGTCAACGTGCTGCATGCTGCCCGGAGGAAGATGGTACCCGCGGAGCATTGTCTCGTCCGGGAAAACGGCCAGAATGTCCGTCAGCGCATTGCCTATTCCTAAAACTGATTTCATGTCGTGTCGTTAAAATAAATCTGCAACAGCTTCTTAGAAACCTTCAAAAAATGACCTGCATCATCTTTTTCATTCTTTCCGGCCCGGATTCCTTTTCTTGTCAGTCGTGTACATCCGGTACGCTCCTTCTTCCAAAAGAAATCCACACTCGAAAAATAAAAGACAAATCTGACGCAGTTTGTTTTTTCATGTTTCTTACCGCTTGCCGATGTTGTGTCAGATGGCAAAGTTAACGAATATTTGATTAAATTTGTGGTATGAACAAGAAGACCGGGAATATTCTTAAATACGGGATCTCAATCGCTCTTGCGGTGGCGCTTCTGTACTGCTCGTTCCGCGGGGTGAGTTGGGGTGACTTCATGGAAGGGCTGAAGGCCTGCCGTTGGGAGTTTATCCTCCTTTCCATGCTTTTCGGGCTTCTTGCGTTCTGGCTCAGGGCTTTGCGTTGGCGCGAACTCCTTCTCCCGATTGACCGCACGACCTCCCGGCTCACATGCTTCAACGCGATCAACATCAGTTATCTGGTGAACATCGCCCTGCCGCGTGTCGGAGAATTTGTCCGCTGCGGCTACATCACGGTCCATTCTCCGAAGGATCCGGACTACGACGGGTCCGACCGCCGCCTGGCCTCCTACGACAAGGTGTTGGGTACCGCCGCCCTGGAACGCTCGGCGGACCTGCTCGCCATGTTCGGTGTCCTGGCCATATTCTTGATGTTCACGTGGAACCGCTTCGGCGGATTCTTCTCCGAGAGGATTTTCGGAGCGGTCTCCGGCAGTGTCAGCGGGGGCAAGGTCATGGTTTTTGTCGCAGGGATCCTGTGCATCGTAGCCGCCGCCTTGTGCGCAATCCTTTTTGCAGACAAATGGAGGCCTCTCGGCAAGATACGTGATTTCTGCAAGGGCCTTTGGACCGGCTTTCTCAGCTGCCTCAAGATGAAGGGGGCATGGAAGTTCCTGCTCCTGACTGCGGGAATATGGTTCTGCTACTGGATGATGAGTGTCACGATTCTCCGGGCGCTTCAGGGAATATCCCCGGACTCCGTCAATCCGGAACTGGCCTCGGCGGTGGACACCATCCGGGGGCTGAACCTGACAGACGCTCTGTTCCTGATGATAGCCGGAAGCTTGTCTTCCATCGTCCCGGTGCCCGGAGGATTCGGGGCGTTCCATTTCGTAGTCTCCTCGGCGATAGCCTACGTTTACGGCGTTCCTGTGCAGTTCGGGATGATCTTCGCGACTCTTTCGCACGAGTCCCAGGCCGTGAACCAGATCCTGTGGGGAGGCGTATCCTGGATAAGTGAATCATTACGAAAAACAAATAATCAATAAACAACAGGAATTATGAAATTAAAGAATTTATTTTTGCTCGCCGCCGGTGTCCTTATGCTGGCCGCCACCGTCAATGCGAACGCTAAGAAACTTCCGGGAGAGGTCAGGATGACCAAGGATGTTCTCATGGACAAGATCAAGGGAGGCTGGGCCGGAAAGGTCATCGGCTGCTCCTACGGCGGACCTACCGAGTTCAAGTACGCCGGGTTCATGAACGACGAGATCGAGATCCCGTGGAATGACCACATGATCAAGTACTGGTTCGACAAATTTCCTGGACTGTACGACGATGTGTACATGGATCTCACCTTTGTGGAAGTGTTTCAGAAAGAGGGTCTTGACGCACCTATCGAGTCATTCGCCAATGCCTTCGCCCACGCCCCGTACCCTCTTTGGCACGCCAACCAGCTCGGGCGCTACAACATCCTCAACGGGGTGATGCCGCCGGAGTCAGGCCACTGGCACAACAACCCTCACGCCGACGACATCGACTTCCAGATCGAGGCCGACTACGCCGGTCTGATGGCTCCGGGCATGATCAACGCCGCAACCTTCTACTCGGACGGCATCGGCCACATGATGAACTACGGAGACGGCTGGTACGGCGGAGTTTACGTGGCCGCGATGCTCTCTCTCGCATTCGTCAGCGATGACATCAACTTTGTCGTGAACGAGGCGCTCAAGGCTATCCCGGCTCAGAGCAACTACTACAAGGCGATGGCCGATGTCATCAAATGGCACAAGCAGTATCCGAAGGACTGGCACATCACATGGGCCCTGTTCAACGAGCATTACGGCTACGACATCGGCTGCCCTGACGGGGTTGACCGCCAGTTCAACATCGATGCCGTCATCAACAGCGGCTACATCCTCATCGGCCTTCTCTACGGCGACAAGAACTTCTACCGCACCATAGACATCGCCACACGCTGCGGCCAGGACTCCGACTGCAACCCTTCCTCCGCCGCCGGAATCCTCGGTGTTATGCTGGGGTACAGGAATATTCCTGAATATTGGAGGAAGCCGTGCGAGGAGGTTGAGGACATTCCTTTCGTTTACACCGACATCTCCCTCAACAAGGCCACTGAATATTCCCTCGGCCAGGCTCTTCAGGTCATAGGGCTGAACGGCGGATCCGTGGACGGCGACAACGTCACCATCAAGGTTCAGAAGCCTCAGGCCGTGCGCTACGAGAAAGCCTTTGAGAATCACTATCCTCAGAAGAGGTATGAGGTCAAGCAGACTGTCACCAAGGTCGGAGAGATCAAGTTCAACGGCAACGGTGTGGTTCTCAAGTACCACTACTACAAAGGCGCCGGCTACGATGACAATACAGGTTATGTCGGCGAGGTCGAGATTTATCTTGACGGTGAACTTTCCGCTGTGGCAAAGAACCCGATCAAGGGCAACGGTGCGGCTTCGGACCTTTACTGGAAGTACGATCTTCCTGAAGGTGAACACACTCTGACCTTCAAGTTCCTCAACAAGCAGGACAACATGAACGTTGTCATCGACAACTATCTGGTGTATTCAAGCAAACCGAAGGTTGTAAAACATGTTGACAAGTAACAGGAAGATGTTCAGACTTTTAACTGCGGTAGCCGCTGTTTTGTTCTCCTTGACTGCCGTTCCGGCCGGGTTGCAGGCGAAGACTTCCTCCAAGGATCTCTACAGGCAGTTCCAGAATCCGGACAGCCGCTACCGTCCGTTCGTGCGCTGGTGGTGGAACGGAGACCGTGTCGAGGCCGAGGAACTTGTCCGTGAGCTTCACATCATGAAGGATGCGGGGATCGGCGGAGTGGAGATCAACCCGATAGCCTTTCCGAACGGTGCCGACGAATTGGACACGAAGCCTCTCAAATGGCTGAGCGATGAATGGATAGACATGCTGAAGGTAGTGTTCGACGAGGCGGAGCGCATCGGAATGACCTGCGATCTGATCATCGGGTCGGGCTGGCCTTTCGGTGCGGAGACCCTGCCCCGCGATGAGCGCGCCTCGGCGATGCGCACCTATGCACAGAAAGTGACGGGAGGAGAGAGGTTTGAGGTGTCCAAGTTCGACATATTCAAGAACATCGATCCTGGAGTGACAAAGGTGAACACCGGCCGCACTCCGGAACTTGTGTCGGTTTGTCTCGCTCCGGATCCGATCAACGACCTCAGCGAGGCGATCGACCTTTCCGGCAACATTGATGGGGATGTGATCACTGTCAATGTTCCGGAAGGGGACTGGCAGTTCTATGCGATGGTGAAGTATGACTCCTTCGCATGTGTCATCAATGGCGCTCCAGGGGCCGCCGGCTCGATTCTGGACCACATGAATTCCGAGGCTGTGCGCCACTACCTTGACCACATGACCGACACGATCGAGGCCAGACTCGGGCCGCTTTCCAGGCATCTGAGGGCTTTCTTCGTGGACAGCATGGAACTTGAGGGCTGCAACTGGACAACCGACTTCGCCGAGGAGTTCAAGGAGCGCAGGGGCTACGACCTGATGCCTTGGCTTCCGTTCACGATGTTCAAGCTGGGCCGCCTGGGCAATGTGGACAGCTTTGACTACGGCTCGAAGAAAGGGGAGAAGTTTCAGGAGCAGGTGAACCGTGTACGCTTTGACTTCGAACTCACCAAGGCCGAACTTCTTAACGAACGGTACATGAACACGTTCCTTGCCTGGTGTAAAGAGAAGGGTGTCAAGTCCCGCTCCCAGGCCTACGGCAACGGATTCTTCATCGAGGAGTCCTCGCTTGGACAGGACATCCCGGAAGGGGAGTCCTGGACGACCAACTGGCTCAAGCACAGGATCGGAGAGGAGATGGGCGACGAGGACTACCGCCGGGGACGCGCCTATACGATGATCGACAAATATGTCTCATCGGCGGCTCACCTCACGGGCAAGCGCATTGTCAGCGCGGAGGAGATGACCAACACCTACAAGGTGTTCACGACCAGCCTGGAATTTCTCAAAGTCGGCTCGGACATGAGCGCGATGGCCGGCACGACCCATTCCATCTGGCACGGCTTCAATTATTCGCCGCCCCAGGCCGAGTTCCCGGGCTGGGTTCAGTACGGGACATTCCACAACGAGAGGAACACCTGGTGGCCTTACGTGAACAACCTGAACGACTACCGGGCGAGGATCTCCAGCCAGATCCAGAACGCCGACATGTACACCGACATCGCCATCCTCCCGGCCAACTATGACATGTGGAGCACGATGGGCGTGCAGACGGAGCCGTTCCCTGTGGCGCTGAACATTCCTTACACATCCCTGATCTGGGAGGCGATCCACAAGAACGGAGGCGGAGCCGACTATGTCAGCGAGATCATCCTCCGGGACGCTGTGGTGCGCAATGGAAAACTTTGCTACGGTCCTAAGGAATATGGCACCCTGTTCATCGTCGAAGTGACAGGCACGACCCCGGAGACTCTCGCCAGGCTGGAGGAGTTTGTGAAGGGCGGAGGAAGGGTCTTCTGCATCGGGAAATATCCGGAGAAATCCCTTGGTCTGAAGGACTTCGAAGCCCGCGACAGACAGGTCGCCGAGGCCGTGTCGAGACTCAAGGAGTACAAGGACAACTTCATCCTGCTTGAGAAGCCGGCCGACGGGAAGTACCTTGAATGGTACGCCGGAGTGATGGATAAGTACAACCTGCCCCACACATTGACAATCTCCGCTCCTGACAGATTCCTGCTTCAGAACAGGTACGTCACCGATGACGGAAGCGACATTTTCCTCTTCATGAACGCCCACATGAGCGAGGCCCGTGAGACGGACATAATATTCCCGAAAAGTGTGACCGCAGGGAAGCATGCCTGGCTCTATGATCCCGCCACAGGCAAGAGGTTTGTCCTCCCTGTCGGCAAGGACGGCAGGATGCATTTCCGTTTCGGCCCATCCGAGACCTACCTGTTCGTGTTCAACAGGATGGGCGGCGGCGCTCCGGCATGGAAGCCTCTTCCGCTTGACGGGCAGGACGAGGTTCAGGTGGCGGGATCTTGGGATCTCAAGATGCACCACAGCTATCCTGACAGCACCTGGACGGCAAGCCTTGACAGCCTTGCGGACTTCAAGGACATCAAGGACACCACATTCAGGAACTTCATGGGCGATGTGACCTACACGACGACCGTGACCCTGTCCGAAAAACTTCCGAAGTATTTGAATCTCGGTAAAGTGGCTGACATCTGCGAGGTCTTGGTCAACGGTAAGCCGGCCGGTGTGAAGTGGTTCGGCGAGCGCGTCTATGACGTGGCCGGACTGCTCCGTCAAGGAGACAATTCCATTGAGATAAAAGTCACGACCCTTATGGGCAATTATATTCAGACCCTCAAGGACAACAAGGTGGCGCAGCGTTACGTGCTGAAGCGTGGGCAGCCTTATGTCAGCGCTGGACTTATCGGACCAGTGAAACTATATTAATAAAATATTCAAGATGAGAAATTTACTTAAAACAACGGCTGTGGCTTTGCTCTTCGCCGGGTCGGCTTTGACTCTCGGGGCGGCCGACTACCTCGCCCGTGATTTCGGAGCGAAACCGGACGGCGTGACCCTGAACACGGCAAGCCTACAGGCCGCCATCGATTTCGTCTCCTCACATGGAGGCGGACGTGTCGTGCTTGACAAGGGAAATTATGTTTCCGGGTCAATCTATCTCAAGAGCGATGTAACTCTCCACATCGAGAAGGACGCTGTGCTTCTCGGCTCTTTGAACCCCTACGATTATCACAGGGATCCCGAAGCCCGCTGGACGGCTCTCGTTTTTGCCGTCGGACAGGAGAACATCGGCCTTACCGGAGAGGGTGTGGTTGACGGGCGAGGCTTCGAGGTTGGAGTCCGCTTTGTGGATTTCGTCCACATGGGGCTTATCGAGGACAAGCTCAGCAACGACCGCATCAACGAGGGCATCAGGCCTGAAAACGTCCACATGTACCGCTGCAACAACGTAACCATCAAGGACATCACCCTCAAGAATCCGGCCTGCTGGACTCAGCAGTACGACAAATGCCGCAACCTCCTCATCGATGGAATCACAGTTGATGCAAAATGTTACTGGAACAACGACGGCCTGGACGTGGTGGATTGCAGCGATGTCATCGTGCGTGACTGCTACATCGATGCGTCTGATGACGCCTACTGCTTCAAGAGTCACAGCACCGACGGCGTGAGCGAGAACATCCTTGTGGAGAACTGCGTGGGGCGCAGCAGCGCCAACGGCATAAAGTTCGGGACGTACACCCGGGGGAAGTTCAGGCACTTCAGGTTCAGGAACATCACCATCTTCGACACCTACCGCAGCGCCATCACGATAGCGTCCGTGGACGGGGCCCGGA
>CAVIGZ010000080.1:0-6771 GCA_963642565.1 Bacteroidaceae bacterium
TTGAGTTTCGCTCAACAAAAATACAATTATTTTTGATTTTATACAACATTTAGATATTACAAACTACTAGAAAAGGTTGACACTTTCGGGGTGTTTGAACTAAGATGTTTTACACATTCACTGAACCTGTTTACAAGGATTCTCTAAGATGCCTGAAGCGACTGATAGTTTTTGTGGTTGGCGAGAAATTTGCTAATTTTGCGGAAGATATAGTATTTTTGTTATGGAAGCATCAAACGTGCAAATCAATGTCCCGAAGCGGGATCTCCCTTTCCTCCGCAAGATGGCGAAGGGAATGGGGTGGAAGATTACTGCGCCGAAAAAGAGCGGCGTGGAACTCGGCCTTGAAGATATCGAGGCCGGGCGCATCTACCATGCTGCCAATGCCGAGGAAATGCTTGCACAGATTCTCGGCTGATGTACAGTATCGTATATACCAACCAGTTCAAGAAGTCTCTCAAACGCTGCGTGAAGAGAGGCTTGGATGTCGGCGTCTTGACAACGGCTGTCAATATCATGCAAGAACATGGCTGCCTGCCGGCTGAATATGGTGCCCACAAGCTCAAGGGCAATTATGTGGGGTGCTGGGAATGTCATCTCGAACCAGACTGGCTGCTGGTATGGCGGCAGAATGACACGGAGCTGGAACTTGTATTCGTGGATACGGGAACTCATTCTGACCTGTTTGGCAAATAGTCTTATGGCATCCTTTTGGGTGCCTTTTTCATATTCGGATAGAAATAAACCTCCGGTGTCATCGCAACGGCGGAGGTTTGCGGTTTGGAACGAATAGGGGAGAGTGGATCGGTCCCCCGGCCGGTGCTTAGTCACCGTCTCCAGCTGATTTTGTTTTCATCGCCTGAAAGGCTTTTCTGCGCTCTTCGTTTATCCTCGTGATGTCTGCGTCGCAGACGCATACGGCGATGTCGCCGCTCTGGAGCACCCAGTCAATGAGCTTGCCCATCTCTTCGTAGGATTGGCGGGTGAAGAATCTTGGCTTGCAGTTGTAGTGATAGCCTTTGAGCGTGCATAGATGCTCGAAGTACCAACGCTCGGTTAGGCCCTCTCCTATCACCGTGATGCGCGAGCGTTTCAGCTCGCGTTCTTTCCTGATTCTTGCCATAGTCTTTAGATATAGATTTCAGGAACGGCACCGAACTGGCCGTTCTTGTAGGATTTGCGGATGGAGGACAGTTTATCCAGCCCCTTTGGCACCTCGCGCCTGCTGGACTCACTTCATCGATTCCGCGCGACAACATTCGTGGAGTGCGAGGGGATGGAAAGCGGTGTGCTGCGGCGGCTGAAGTCCGCTGACGCGGCCATCAGGCTCGCACCCTTCTTTGCCCCCGCCCCCGGAGGGGAGGGACCAACCGTCTCGCTACAATGGTGAGACGCAAGCAGTTTCTTCTTGGACCGATTCATAACATTATTTCGTAATGCAATACGCAGTAATGTGTTGTGTCCTGATAAAGGCTGAACTTTCCGTTCTGACCGGTATGATTTTGTTTGAATCAAATTCTTTCTTAATTTTGCAACGGCGGTAAAATTTACCGCCGTAAAATTTGCAGGGTATGAAATTTTTCGACAGAACGCAGCAGCTTTCGGAACTTCGGGAGATGAAGAAGAGGTCCGAGGACAACCACTCTATGTTGACCGTGGTGACCGGCCGGAGACGTATCGGCAAGACGACTCTTATTGACAAGGCTATGGAAGGGGAACCTTACCTCTATTTTTTTGTCGGCAAGAAGAACGAGGCGGTGCTTTGCGATACCTTCGCCACTGAGATCCGCTCTAAACTCGGTCTGTTCGTGCCGGAAGGTGTGCGGTCGTTCAGGGACATCTTTTCCATCCTTATGCAGGAGGGCGGTCACCGGCCGTTCACCGTGGCTATCGACGAATTCCAGAACTTCGGTGATGCCAATCCGTCCATATTCTCCGACATCCAGGACATCTGGGACCGCTATCGCCTGAACACTCATGTAAATCTTGTGGTCAGCGGTTCGGTGTATTCGCTGATGACCAAGCTCTTCAGGGACAAGAAGGAGCCTCTGTACGGCAGAGACGACAAGACCATCAAGCTGCAGCCGTTCGCTCCGTCGGTACTCAAGGAGATCATGGCAGAATATGCCCCAGGCTACACCAATGATGATTTATTGGCCCTGTACTCATATACGGGCGGAGTACCGAAATACATTGAACTCTTGGTGGATGCCGGAGCTCTGACGCGGGAGAAGATGATTGAGTTCATCTGCAACGCGGATTCTCCGTTCATTGAGGAGGGACGCAAGCTTCTCATTCAGGAGTTCGGGAAGAAGTACGGGACCTATTTTTCTGTGCTTGAGGCGATTGCCGAGGGGCACAACACGCAGGCAGACATTTCCGCATATCTCGGCGAGAAGAGCATCGGGGGACAGCTCGCGAAACTGGAGGAGACCTATAACCTCATATCCAAGAAGCGCCCGATCTGGGCCGGGAAGAACACGCAGAGCGTCCGTTATGAGATCAGCGACATCTTCCTGCGCTTCTGGTTCCGCTATATCGAGAAGAACGAGTCGATGATAGAGATCGGCCAGTATCCGCTGCTCGCGAAGGTGATGACCGATGACTACGCGACCTATTCCGGAGACACGCTCGAGAGGTATTTCCGTGCCAAGCTCGCCGAGTCGCTGGAGTACCGTGCGATAGGCAATTGGTGGAACCCGAAGGGGTACACAGACTCGAAGGGGAACCGCCAGCAGGGCGAGATTGACATCGTGGCGGTGAGCGCAGATGATAAGAGCGTGGACATCATCGAGGTCAAAAGAAATCCAGACAAGTATGACGCTGCTCTGCTGAAAGAGAAGGTCGAGTTCTTCGCCCGCAAGGAGGGCCGCCTCGGCAGGTACCGCAAGACCCTCCGCTGCCTCTCGCTTGAGGATATGTAAGCTACATTCTTATCCGATCGGGTTAGGCCGCTGCTATAAAAAGATGATGCAGGTTATTTTTTGAAGGTTTCTTAGGGCCTATGACGCGATTTGAATCTAAGACAAAGGATTGGCTTACGCCATTAATCATTTGACGATTGAGAAAGACCATTTTGCGGGGAAAGAAAGGATTGGCTCGACACATTACAACTCAATATTTGCGTCACCCTTTGATTGGAGAAGCGGTGGAGCTGTTCCTGCATCTGGTGGATACGATGTGCGAGCATTTCATCGCGGATGAGCATTGGTGCTGGTTCGATGATTCCTATTGGCCTGGGGATGATGCGGATGGCGCTGGGAGATGTTGCGGCGGACGGGGAGGAGGGCGATGATGTAGCCGATGAGGGCCACGCCGGCGATGGTTGCGAGGACATCCTGCCACTGGAGGATGACGGGGTAGGCGTTCACGAGGAAGCTGCCGGGCATCCTGATGAAACCGAAGTGCTGCTGGGCCAGCGAGAAGCCTATGCCGACGACAAGGCCGGCGGCGAGGCCGAGAAGCGAGATCAGCCAGCCTTCAAGGGTGAATGTGCGGCGGAGCATCCGGTCTGTGGCCCCGAGGCTGCGGAAGGTCTCGATGTCATCCTTCTTCTCGATGATGAGCATCGTGATGCTGCCGAAGATGTTCAGGGCGATGATGATGATGACGAAAGTGAGAATGAGGAAGATGGCCGCTTTCTCGTAGCGCATCATCTTGTAGAGCGACGGGTTCTGGCGGAAGCGGTCCAGGACCTTGAAGTCAGGCCCCAACTCTTTCTGAATATGCTTGACCGCAGTCCGGATGTCTTTCGCCGCCGCTCCTTCGGCCAGCCGGATCTCCACTCCCGAGACCTCATATTCGTAGCCGAGCAGCTGCCTCATCGCCTCGATCGGGACGATCATCAGATCGTTGTCGATCTGCTGGTTGACCGAGAATATTCCTGCTGGACGCATCCGCACCGACTCGACGGATGCCGCCGGATTGGCAAGCGAGAAATTCCTGTCCCTTATCGGGAAATACAGTTCCGCCGAGGCGAGGAATGCCGGATTCATGCCCATCCTGTAGGCGAGTCCCGCGCCGGTGACCATCTGCGGAAGCTGCCCCTTGTGCAGGGAGAACTCCCCGTTCGTGATGTGTTCCGCAAGAGGGGAGCCAGCCTCGAAAGCGCTGTCAACGCCCTTGGCCTTGGCTATCCCCTGATGGCCGTCGTAGTCCACGAACACATTCTCCTGAAGGACGAGGTTATACTCATCAACCATCGGATCCGCCTTGATCCGGTCGAACGCCCCGCCCTCCGGGATGAAGACCTTGCCTTTCGCCGGAGAAATGAGAATGTCAGGCTCGACGTTGCTCAGGGTGGATTTCACCAGTTCGTCGAAGCCGTTGTAAATCGAGAGGATGATGACAAGAGCCGCTGTCCCTATGGCCATGCCGACGGCGCTGATCGCGGAGATGATGTTGATCACATTATGTGACTTCTTCGCGAACAGGTACCGCCCGGCTATGAAAAGAGGCAGATGCATCCCACCTCCGCTATTCGGGCTTGTAGGAGTCCTTCAGGGCTGTCGTCTTGTTGAATATGACCTTGCCCCCGATGCTGTCCGGATCCTTGTAGTAGTACCCTGTCCGCTCGAACTGGACGGCGATGCCGGAGTTGTCCTCCAAAAGGGCCGGCTCGGCGTAGCCCTTGGCGACGGTCAGGGACTCGGGGTTGAGGAAGTCCTTGTAGTCCTTGTCCTCCGGGATGGAGTTCATGTCCTCCTTGAGGAAGAGACGGTCGTAGTTGCGGATCTCGATCTCCTTGGCATGTTCAGTCGAGACCCAATGGATCGTGCCTTTGACCGAGCGCCATTCGCCTCCTCCCGGCTTTGTGGTCGGGTCGTAGGAACACTTGATCTCGGTGACATTGCCATCCTCATCCTTGATGACCTCCACACACTTGATGATGTAGGTGTACTTCAGACGGACCTCTCCGTCCGGCTTGAGACGGAAGAATTTCTTCGGAGCGTCCTCCATGAAGTCCTCACGCTCGATGTAGAATTCTCCGGTGAACGGAACCTTTCGGGTGGCTCCCTCCGGCTCGGCTGGATTGAGAGGACAGTCGAACCATTCCACCTTGCCCGGCTCCCAGTTCGTTAGAGTGACCTTCAGCGGTTTCTGAACGACCATGTACCTGTTGGACCTTGCGTTGAGGTCCTGGCGCACGCACCATTCCAGAAGCTGGATGTCCATCATCTGGTCGCGCTTGGAGACCCCGATCTTCTCGCAGAACATCCTGAGGGCCTCGGCCGTGTAGCCCCTGCGTCTCACTCCGCAGAGGGTAGGCATCCGCGGATCGTCCCAGCCCGAGACGAGGCCTTTCTGCACGAGTTCCAGAAGTTTTCTCTTGCTCATCAGGGTGTACGTGAGGTTCAGCCTGGCGAACTCGTACTGATGGCTCGGCCAGATCTCAAGGGTCTTGATGAACCAGTCGTAAAGAGGTCTGTGGACATCGAACTCAAGGGTGCAGATCGAATGGGTGATGTGTTCTATGGAATCGCACTGTCCGTGGGTGAAGTCGTACATCGGGTAGATGCACCACTTGTCACCTGTGCGGTGGTGCGAGGCGTGCTTGATCCTGTAAAGGATAGGGTCGCGGAACATCATGTTCGGCGAAGCCATGTCGATCTTGGCGCGCAGCACCTTCTCTCCGTCGGCATACTTGCCGGCCTTCATGTCTCTGAACAGCTGAAGGTTCTCTTCGACGGACCGGTTCCTGTAAGGACTCTCCGTACCCGGTTTGTCCACGGTGCCGCGTCCCTTGCTGATCTCCTCCTGTGTCTGGTCATCGACATAGGCCTGACCGCGTTCGATCATCTGCTCGGCCCAGGCGTAGAGCTGGTCGAAATAGTCGGAAGCGTAGAGTTCCTTCTCCCACCGGAAACCGAGCCATTTGATGTCCTCCTTTATCGAATCGACATATTCAGTGTCCTCCTTTGTAGGATTGGTGTCGTCGAAACGCAGGTTGGTCTTGCCGCCGTACTTCCTGGCAAGTCCGAAGTTTATGCAGATGCTTTTCGCGTGTCCGAGGTGAAGGTAGCCGTTCGGTTCAGGAGGGAAACGCGTCATCACGCCCTTCACTCTGCCGGATTTCAGGTCGTCCTCGATTATCTCCTCAAGAAAGTTGAGTCTTTTCGGCTCTTCGGCCGTCGGATTTTTCGATTCTTCCATTTCTTTTCTGTAAGTATTGAACTTACAAAAGTACAAAAATATTCTTCAGTTCAAGTCAGGTGAACAGGGAAAATTATTTGGAGTTTGTGTAATGTCAAAAATAATTCGGGAATCAGTTTAAAACAGCTTCCAAGAGTTTCCGGGGGCGTTACGGGTAGTTGGCCTTGCGGTAGGCGAGGGGTGTCATGCCGGTGTGCAGCTTGAAATACCGGGTGAAAAACGATGCGTCGCTGAAGTTGTAGTCCCGGACGATCTGTTTCAGGGAACTGTCGCTGTCCGACAGGGCGATCTTCAGCTTCAGTATGACGTAATGGTCGATTATCGCCTTGGCGTTGTGGCCGGCGACGCCACGTGAGATCAGGTTCAGGTACTTCGGAGTGATGTTCAGTCTGTCGGCATAATAGCCGACATCCCTGGATTTCCTGTAGTCCTGCTCCAGATTCCTCATGAACAGATCGAAAAGGGCCCTTTTGCGTTTCGATCCCTCCAGCGGCGGAGCCTGTCCGGGAAACCTGATCAGATAGTCGTGGAACCCGATGAAGAAAGCTTTCAGCTGACAGGTCACGAGGCGGCCCAGACACATGCAGTCCGGCTGACGGAAATATGCCTCAAGAAGCC
>CAVIGZ010000081.1:0-6622 GCA_963642565.1 Bacteroidaceae bacterium
ACAGATAATCACAAAGGACACCAAGAACATCAGGAAGAAATGAGAAGGATATTGTTATTAGCGGCTATGCTGCTGTTTCCTGTAATGGGATTCTCCCAGAACGTCTATAAGGCCTCAAGGTTCAACATCAAGAGCGACGGTCTGCACGACAACACGACGAGCATCCAGGGCGCCATCGACTTCATCGCCTCCAAGGGGGGCGGCACGCTGGAGTTCAGCGTCGGGCGCTACGTCACGGGGGCCGTGCGGCTCAGGTCCGGGGTCAGCATCAGGCTCCGCGAGGGCGCTGTGATCGTCGGCTCGACGAACATCTACTCCTACAAAGGCAATAGGGCCATCTTCTGGGGCGAGGGCGTGGAGGACGTGTCCGTCTCCGGTCCCGGCGTGATCGACGGGCGCGGCCCCGCCCTTCTGGAGGGCGTCGCCGCCCAAAGGAGGATGGGACACATCCCCGCGGACTCCGTCGTCCCGACCCTGGTCTATCTCAAGGACTGCCGTAACGTGGCTCTCAAGGACATTGTACTCCGCTACCCCGCCACCGTGGATGACCTCTACATCATCGAGGGAGGCGGCGTCACCGTTGAAGGCTGCTACTGCGACATGAGGTAGATGCGGCCGTGGAGGCCAACTCCTTATTGATGAATACATTGACACACCCTCCTCCCCGTCATGCCGGCAGGGAGGAGGGTGTGTCTTTTTACTGATATTCAATAACTTGCCCTCCACGGTACAGTCTACTTCTCGCGCAGTACAAATCTTTCAGTAAAATCCAGCCAAACAACCGAACGAAATACGTCCAAACAACCGAACAAAAATTTTGACTCTGCCCTAAAGATTGACATTTTGCATTAAAAATCACTATCTTTGTCAATAAAACCACAACAACTAATGAAGAAAATTCTGCTTGCCGTCGCCTGTGGCGCGATGACACTTCTCGCTCAGGCGAATCCGACGCACAAGGTGAAACTTAATGATGGCCTTACGGTCAGTGTGGAGGCATGTTCCGAGAGCATATTCAGAATCAAGGTCTCTCCGAGGAAGGATTTCACCGAATCCCTGATGGAGCGCTACGGAATCATCAAGACCGACTGGAGCGAGGTGAAAACCGGCATCTCCGACAAGGGAGGGGTCTGGACGCTTAAGACTTCGGAATATTCATTGGCCGTCAACAAAAAGACGGGAGTGATGACCGTCAGGGACGCCAAGGGCGGAAGCGTGGTCCGCGAGGTCAGGTTCCTGCCGGAGAAGGAGGAGCTTTGCGGCGCTATGAGAAGCTTCATCAATGAGAAATACGCTGATCTGAAGGTGGCCAACAACGGTGGCGGCATCATCGGAGATGACAATGGCAAGTTCGGGGAAGTTGACAGGAATGAGATCCCTGCGGCGGATGCCGTGAGCGTCCTCAGCTTCAGCATGGAGAACGGCGAGCGGTTCTACGGCGGCGGAAGCACCAGCCGCGACCACATCCAGCACAGGGGAGAGTTCCTGAGGATGTGGACGACCTACCAGCAGACCGAGATTCCGATGCCGTTCATGATGAGTTCGCGCGGCTGGGGAGTGTACAACAACTCCACCCGCAAGAGCTTCTTCGACATCGGCAACCGGCAGAAGGACAAGTTCAACATAATAAACACCTTCGATGAGGCGGACTTCTACCTGATGATGGGGAAGGACATGCCCGCAATTCTTAATGAATACACCCTTGTCACAGGCCGCACCTACGTCCTGCCGAAATGGGCCTACGGACTTTGCTTCGGCCCGAACATGAGGGAGGAGCAGTTCGACATCCTCAACGACGCCGTGCGCTTCCGTCAGTTCGATGTGCCTTGCGATGTGTTCTGGCTTGAGCCTCAGTGGATGGCTAAGCGATATGATTTCTCGACACAGAAGAAATGGAACTACGACAGGTTCTCTCCGGAGCCTTACTGGCTTCAGGACCAGTACCCGAAGACCCTGCACAACAGACTTTTCATCGGCAAGCTCCGCTCGATGGGCTTCCATCTCGGCCTCTGGCTTTGCGAGGAGTATGACCTGAGCGTTCAGGAGGAGGACATCATCGCCGAGCGCACCGGCGGCAAGCTGTCGGGACAGGAGCATTGGATGGACCATCTGACCGTGTTCATGGATCAGGGAGTGGAGGGGTTCAAGCTGGATCCGGCCAGAACGATAGACAATCACCCTGCCTGGAAGTATTACAACGGTCGCACCGACAAGGAGATGCACAACCTCAACCAGGTCCTGCTCCCTAAGCAGATGCGTGAGCTTGGCCGCAGGCACAACGGCAAACGCACCTGGCACCACTACTGCGGTGGATGGGCCGGGACCCAGCGCTGGACTGCCTCCACATCGGGCGACAACGGCGGCGGCAAGACGGCTCTCTACGACCAGTTGAACCTCGGAATGAGCGGATTCCTGAACACCTCGTGCGACGTGATGAGCGTTCCGCGCGAGCTTGAGATGCAGGGACTCCATTTCGGTCTCTTCCTGCCTTGGGTGCAGATCAACAGCTGGTTCTCGATGATGCATCCGTTCTACTACGCCAAGGAGGAGCAGGACATCTACCGCTTCTACGTGAAGTTGAGATATTCATTGGCGCCGTACATCTACTCGATGGCGCTTGAGGCGGCGCGGAACGGAATGCCGATCGTGCGGTCGATGCCTCTGTGCTTCCCGGAGGACCGCAACTGCGACGACATGACCTACCAGTACATGTTCGGCGACAATTTCTGCGTGGGGATATTCACGAACGAGATTTATCTGCCGAAGGGGACATGGACGGACGCATGGAGCGGCGAGAAGGTGGTCAGCAAGGGGGAGACGTTCTCCCGTGAATATCCTTCCGACCGCGCGGGGCTGCTCTTCGTCCGCGAGGGCGCGATCATTCCGACGCAGCCTGATGTTGAATATCTCGGGACCCGTCCGTTCGACCGTATCATCCTGAAGGTCTATCCTCACGGGGACAGCGAATATACTATGTTCGACGACGACGGGGAGACCTATGAATATGAGAACGGGGGGATCGCCTCCACTCTGTTCGAGTCTCACGAGAAGGACGGCGGTGTCGAGGTAGTTGTGAATCCGGTTCAGGGGTCGTTCAAGGGGATGCCTTCGGAGCGGGAATATTCATTCCGCATCCAGAGGGACGTTCGTCCGGCTTCGGTCTCGGTCAACGGAGCCGCTGCCAATGATTGGACTTACGAGGACGGAATGGTCTGCCTGTCAGCGGGCAAGGTCAATGTCGCCGACAAGGTTGTTGTCTGTGTCAAGTAAGTTGAAATGAGAAAATCAGTAATAGCTTTAGGCCTTGTTGTGGCTTTGGTGTCCTGCGCCAGAAAGGATTGGCGGGACTCTTCGTTGCCGGCGGAGGAAAGGGCGCGGCTGATTCTTAAGGAGATGACGCTTGAGGAGAAGGTCGGGCAGATGTGCCAGTACGTGGCTCCGTGCTATGTGGAGCCTGGCAAGGGGTCGGCCAGGAAGAACATAGACGCTACCGACGAGAATCTTGGCAACAAAAACTTGTCCGACAAAGTCCGCAGAGGCGAGGTCGGGGCGTTTCTTCACGTGATGACATCCGACGAGGCGGTGGCGCTACAGAAGATGGCGCAGGAGAGCCGTCTGGGGATTCCGCTGCTGCTGGGGATCGACGCGATTCACGGGAACGGCTTGATTGAAGGCTGCACAGTCTATCCAACGAACATCAACATGGCCTCCACCTTCAATCCGGAGTTCATGGAGAGAATCGGAGAGGAGACCGCCCTTGAGATGCGCCAGAGGGGGCTTTTCTGGACATTCGCTCCGAACCTTGATGTCGCCAGGGACGCCCGCTGGGGACGCATGGGCGAGACGTTCGGCGAGGATGCGCTGCTGACTTCCGAGATGGGGAAATATGTCATCTGGGGGCTTCAGGGACGAGACGGAAACTATTCAGGAAATCATGTCGTGGCCTGCGCCAAGCATCTGATTGCCGGAGGGGAGCCGTTCGGGGGATTGAACGCCGCGCCGATGGACATCTCCGAGCGAAAGCTCCGGGAACTCTATCTGCCTCCTTTTGTGGCGGCTGTCCGTGACGCAAAGGTCGGCACGGTGATGCCTGCCCACAACGAGATCAACGGGATTCCATGCCACGGCAACAAGTGGCTGTTGAATGACTTGCTTCGTGACGAGCTCGGTTTCAACGGGTTCGTGGTCAGCGACTGGATGGACATCGAAAGGCTTCATTCGATGCACCACTGGGTTCCGGATTCGACTGAGGCGTTCGTGGTTTCGGTAGAGTCTGGAATTGATATGCATATGCAGGGAGACAAATATTTCGATGCGGTTGTAGATGCCGTGAAATCAGGCAGGATTCCAGAGTCTCGTATCGATCAGGCCGCCGGAAAGATTCTGACCGTGAAGTTTGCGCTTGGACTCTTTGAGCATCCGGTGCCAGAGATTCCTGAGGTTCTGGAAGGAGCCGTAGAGCATCGCCAGACAGCACTAGAGGCCGCGCGTCAGGGACTTGTGCTTTTGAAGAACGACGGAACACTCCCGCTCAAGAGTCCCCGTAGAGTCTTCGTTGTCGGGCCGAACGCTGACAGCCAGACCATCCTCGGAGACTGGGCCGTGCCGCAATCAGACGATAATGTCATCACAGTGCTGGACGGTCTTAAGGCCGCGATGCCTAACGTCTCGATTGACACGCTTTGTTTCGGAGGCAAAATCACAAATGTCAATGCTAAAGGTATTCAGATGGCACGCTTTAAGGCTTCCGCCGCTGACATTAACATTGTCGTTGTCGGAGAGAACTCTCAGAGATATTCAGCCTTCGGCCGCACTTGCGGCGAGAACTGTGACCGTGACGATCTCGGTCTGCCGGGAATGCAGGAGTATCTTCTGGAGGCCGTCGTGGCTTCGGGCAAACCTACCGTTGTCGTGCTGATGACCGGCAGGGCCCTGAGCATCGATTGGGCGAAGGACAACGCCAACGCCATCCTGAATGTCTGGGAGCCGGGGCAGATGGGCGGACAGGCGATCGCCGAGGTGCTGACCGGTCAGGTGAACCCTTCCGGCAAGCTGCCTGTGACCGTGCCTCGCAGCGTGGGTCAGGTGCTGACAGTCTATAACCACAAGCACTCGCAGTACTCCCGTCAGTTCGCCACCTCCGAGACCGGAGCCCTCTGGCCGTTCGGCTATGGGTTGAGCTACAGCACGTTTGAATATTCAGACGCTACTCTCTCAAAATCAGAGATTGGTGCTTCCGAGTCACTCAAGGCCGGAGTGACCGTCACCAACCGCGGACCTTACGACGGCGACGAGGTGGTCCAGCTCTACATTCGTGATGAATATGCTTCCGTGACCCGTCCGGTCAAGGAGTTGAAGGCTTTCCGCCGCATAAGCCTCAAGAACGGTGAAAGCGCCAAGGTCGAGTTCGACATCACTCCGGAGATGCTCCAGTGCTGGGGCGCGGACGAAAAATGGACCGTCGAGCCGGGAGACTTCACCATCCTCCTCGGCTCCTCCTCCGCCGACTCCGACCTAACCTCGCTGCCTCTGAAAGTCAAGTGAATATAGCTAATTGTTGTATAGAAATGAAAAAGTTACTTGTGGTGTTGGCGGTGGTTTCGCTGGCGGGGAGTGTGGCATCCGCTCAAAAGGTTCATTCTGACAATCAGGACATCCGGTTCTCCGCGGGAGTAAGAATTCCTATAGAAAACACCAGCGCGATGGAAAGTGAGGTGATGACTCTCACCTATGGTCGATACAACCACAATGGTTTAGGCTTCAGAACCGGGGTGCAGTGGATGTTTGAGAACTATGACATCAACGACTACCTTGGTGTCCCTCTATATTTTTCCTGGCGCAGTGACAAACGGACATTCAAAGAGTCAGTCAAACAAGGTGTGGAAAACGCTGCTTGGGGAGCCTATCACGACAAGTCCTATTACAATTCTGATCCTGATGTGCAAAGCGCGCTCGGAAGTTTTCTTTTAGGATTGTTCAACAGGTTTGAGTTCTTTGCCGGACTGACTCCGGGCTACGTTTTCGGTCACAGGGAAGCGTCTCACGGGAATAGCAGAGAAGAGGAGTATATGAGACTCAACTCCAGATTCAGCCTGAGCGCTGACGCAGGTCTGGGATTGTCTTTCCGAATATGGCGTTTCGAGCTAAGTGCCATTCCTTCGGTACACTATTTCATTACGGATAATTACCGGGATGTGTACATGAGCCGTTACACCCACGACGGCAGCACCGATGTATTCACCTCCGACAAAGCCCGCTCTTGGCAGTTCTCCATCCAAGGTGGCTTGAGCTTTACGTTTTAGGAATATGATTATTGAATATAACAAGAATAGAGTGACTAAAAAGTTTTAGTCGCACCCCTTATTTTTTGCTTCCGATCGCCTCGACAGGCTCAGTGACCACAGAGCAACACTAAATATACCTGTGTTTAGATATTCAGGTCAGAAAAAAGAAAATTACCTCATATCGGAGTAGCAGCCGTCAACCTTGACGTCGCCGCCCTCGATGATGTAGAGGTCGTCCTTGGTGGCGGGGTAGCGGAGTACGATGTCCTTCAGGGTCACGTTACGGCAGTCCTTCTCATTTCTTCTTTATGTTCTTGGTGTCCTTTGTGATTATCTGC
>CAVIGZ010000082.1:0-6580 GCA_963642565.1 Bacteroidaceae bacterium
GAAGATTTTTCACCTCAAAGAACATTTCAAACAAATCAAAACAGCTTCTTAGTCGCTGAGGGAGAACCTCTTGAAAGCGACCACTTTGGCTTCAGGGTCAACAGACTTGATGTAAGCGGCCACCGACAGCTTGTCATCCGACTGTACGAACTCCTGCTCCTCAAGGGTCTGCTCCTTGAAGAACTTCTGGATACGGCCGTTGGCGATGTTCTGGATCATCTGCTCAGGAAGAGACGCGGCCTTCTCGGCTGAGACGGTCCTGATGATCTCACGGGCCTGGTCGGCCTGCTCAGGAGTGATCCAACCCTTGGCGGTGTTGGACTCGATGTGATCCTCGCTGTCAACGTGCGCCGGATTGATGCCCACCTTCTTGAGAGCGGCCTCGACAGCCTTCTGAACCATTTCGTCCTTGGTCTTCTGGACCGCGAGCTCGCGCTCCCTCTCAACAACCTCGGCCGGGCAGTCGGCAGGAGAGACGGAAACAGGATTCATGGCCGTGACCTGCTGGGCGACAGCCTTGCCGAGTTCCGCCGGGATCTCCTTGTTGAAGGCTACGATGGCACCGAGCTTCCCGTTGAAGTGAACGTAGTCACCGATAAACGGAGCCTCAAGGGTGGCATAGTAGGCGAGAACGTGCTTCTCTCCGGTCTTGCCTGTCTGGGCGGAAATCTCCTCCTCTACAGTGTGACCGTTCGAGCATCTGCTCGCTTTCAGGCCTTCGAGGTCGGCAGGGAAAGACGCGATGGCCGCGTCAGCGATTTCCGCCGCAAGGGCCTTGAAGTCTGGAGTGGCGGAAACGAAGTCCGTCTCGCAGCCAAGGCACACGATGACACCTTTTGTTCCCTGGATACGAACGAGAACCGCACCTTCGGAGGTCTCGCGGTCAGCGCGCTTCGCAGCCACGAGCTTACCCTTCTCACGGATGATGTTGACCGCCTTCTCGAAATCGCCGTCAGCCTCTGCGAGAGCCTTCTTGCAATCCATCATTCCGGCGGATGTCATCTTGCGTAATTTCATTACGTCTTGTGCTGTAATTGCCATAACTCGTTCTTTTTAAATTACTCTGCCTTCGGTTCCTCAACTGCGGGAGCTTCGGCCACAGGTGCCTCGGCAGCGGCAGGAGCCTTGGCCGCAGGAGCGGCCTCAGCCTCTACATCAACCGGCTTCGCACCTTTGCGGGCGCGGAGCTTCTTGCCTGTAGGATTGGCAAGAGCCTCTCCCTCGGCAGCCTCTTCGCCGGCCTCTTTCTCCTTTTCAAGCTTTCTCTCGTTCAGGCCCTCTTCGATGGCCTTGCAGAGGACAGTGACGATTGTCTCTATCGACTTCGTGGCGTCGTCGTTCGCCGGTATCACATAATCAATCGGGGTAGGATCGCAACAAGTGTCAACCAATGCGAATACCGGAATGTTGAGGCGGTTGGCCTCCTTGACGGCGTTGGCCTCCTTCTGGATGTCAACCACAAAGAGCGCGGACGGAAGACGGCTCATGTCCTTGATGGAGCCAAGGTTCTTCTCAAGCTTCTCTCTCTGACGGTTGATCTGCAGACGCTCCCTCTTGGCGAGCTTCTCGAACGTGCCGTCCTCCTTCATCTTGTCGATGGTGATCATCTTCTTGATAGCCTTGCGGATTGTAGGGAAGTTGGTAAGCATACCTCCGGCCCAGCGCTCGGTTATCGATGGCATGTTGACTGCCGTAGCCTTCTCGGCAACGATCTCCTTAGCCTGTTTCTTTGTGGCTACGAAGAGAATCTTGCGACCTGAACGCGCAAGCTCTTTCATTGCATCGGCAGCCTCGTCTATCTTGACGATGGTCTTGTGCAGGTCGATGATGTGGATTCCGTTCTTCTGGTCAAAGATGTATGGAGCCATCTTAGGGTTCCATTTCCTGGCCAGATGTCCGAAATGTACACCTGCATCAAGAAGTTCTTGGAAATTTGTGCGTGGCATTTTAAAATTCTGTTTTTTGTTTTAAACTTTCCTCCAGACCTTTTGCCGACAGCCTGAAGGCTCTTTTCTTCAATCCCCGAGCAGTGGTCCTTGACCAGTCTCCGAGATTTTCCGCAGTCCCGGCAATCCCCGGTAGTGTCCGTCGGATTCACATCCGTCGAAAAGTCCGCGGGATTTGAAGCACCGGACTGTGCTTTTTCATAAACCGGCCTGTGCGGCTTCGTTATCCAGCCAAGACTAACGCTTGCTGAACTGGAAGCGCGCGCGTGCGCCAGGCTGACCAGGTTTTTTCCTCTCGACTTCGCGGGAGTCACGTGTCAGGAAGCCTTCGGCCTTGAGAGCCGCGCGGTAAGCCTCTCTGTCCAGATCGCTCAGGGCGCGGGAGATTCCGAGTCTTACAGCTTCGGCCTGGCCTTTCGTGCCACCACCGACAACGTTAACCTTCACGTCAAACTGACCTTCTGTCTTCGTGACCGCGAATGGCTGGTTCACGATGTAACGGAGAGCGTCAGTCTTGAAGTACTCCTCAACACTGCGTCCGTTGATCGTGACATTGCCTTGTCCGGCCGCGAGATAAACACGAGCGACGGCTGATTTACGTCTTCCAAGGGCGTTTTTCTGTTCCATTTGCTCTGTTAGATTTCGTTCAACTTAATTTCTCTTGGATTCTGCGCCTGATGAGGATGCTCAGGACCTGCGTAAACGTGCAGGTTGTTGATGAGCCTGTCACCAAGACGGGTCTTAGGGAGCATGCCTTTCACAGCCCTCCTTACGAGTTCAGCAGGTCTCTTCGCGAGGATCTCCTTCGGTGTCGTGAAACGCTGTCCGCCCGGATAACCGGTGTAGCGGACGTAAACACGATCAGTCATCTTGTTCCCCTTGAGGATGACCTTCTCGGCGTTGATGACGATGACGTTGTCACCGCAATCCACGTGAGGGGTGAATCCCGGCTTGTTCTTGCCGCGGAGGACAAGGGCAAGCCTTGAGGCAAGACGTCCGAGTGCCAGATCCGTGGCATCGATGACAACCCACTCTTTCTTTACAGTCGCCTTGTTCAGGGAGACTGTTTTGTAGCTAAGTGTGTCCACTGTCTTGATCTTTAATGGTTTAACATAACTTAATTGCGATCCCTACACAACATAGGGGTCGCAAAGATAGGCATTTTTTCCGAAATATTCAAACTTGATCGCTCAGATGGACAGGACGGCGAGGACGTTGATGAGTTCCTTGTCGATCGGCTTGTCCAGTTTGATGGCCTTGCCGATAGGGACATAGACGATCTCGTCGTTGGAGATCCCGATCATGATGTTCCGCTGGCCTTCCTGCAGGGCCTCGATGCTGGCGTAGCCGAGGCGGCTGGCGAGGATCCTGTCGTAGGCGGAAGGGCAGCCTCCGCGCTGGAGATGGCCGAGAATGGTGACGCGGACGTCATATTCAGGGTATTCCTGCCTTACCCTCTCGGCGTAGTGCATCGCTCCACCGTCCTTCGGGCTTTCTGAGACGAGGACTATCGAGCTGTTCTTGCTCTTGCGGCAGCCGTGGCTGATGAATTTCTCAAGCTGGTCGATGTCGGTCTGGTCCTCCGGGATGATGGCGGCCTCGGCTCCGGCGGCGATGGCGGAGTTCTGGGCGAGGAAACCGGCGTCTCGGCCCATAACCTCGACAAAGAATATGCGGTCGTGGGATGTCGCCGTGTCCCTGATCTTGTCCACGCACTCGACGATGGTGTTCAGGGCCGTGTCGTAGCCGATCGTGGAATCGGTGCCGTAGAGGTCGTTGTCGATGGTGCCTGGAAGGCCGATGACCGGGATGTCATATTCATGGGCGAAAGTCTGTGCCCCCGCAAGGGAACCGTTGCCGCCGATGACGATCAACGCATCCACTCCGAATTCCACAAGCTTCTCGTAGGCCTTCTTCCGGCCCTCCGAGGTCATGAATTCCTCGCTGCGGGCGGTCTTCAGGATCGTGCCGCCCCTCTGGATCGTGTTGCTGACGCTCTCCGTGGTAAGCTCCTTGAAGTCCCCGTGGATGAGTCCTTCGTAGCCACGATAGATTCCGAACACCTTCCAACCGTTGTAGATGGCCGAACGGGTCACGGCTCTGATGGCTGCGTTCATTCCGGGCGCGTCACCTCCGGATGTCAGGACGCCGATTGTCTTTATCTCTTTCATATAAATACACTACGTAATTTTATACTATTCCTGCAAAAATAGTAATTTTGCAGACAAAAGACATTTCCCCGCAAGGAAAATGCCATGCGGAAAGAAAGTCAGAGAATAGCGACATTATGACAATCGGGAACATCGATCTCGGGGAAAGGCCGGTGCTTCTGGCCCCGATGGAGGACGTCACGGACGCTTCCTTCAGAGGGATCTGCCGGGAGCAGGGAGCTGACATGGTCTACACGGAGTTCATCCCGTCGGAAGGTCTGATCCGGGACGCGAAGAAGGCTTACGCCAAGCTCAGGACCTCGGACAGCGAGGCTCCGGTCGGCATCCAGATCTACGGAAGCGACCCGGACGCGATGGTCGAGGCGGCGAGGATGGCGGATCATGCTCCGGAGATCGTCGGAGGGCACGGCTGTGATGTGATCGACATCAATTTCGGATGTCCGGTCAGCAAGATAGCGGGCCGCGGAGCCGGATCGGGGATGATGAAAGACCCTGACAAGATGGTGATGATCACAAGGCGGATCGTCGAGGCCGTCGGAAAGCCTGTCACGGTCAAGACGCGTCTGGGCTGGGACGAGAGCGGCAAGATCATCGTGGAGCTGGCCGAAAGGCTTCAGGACACGGGCATCAAGGCACTCACCATACACGGGCGGACACGTTGCCAGATGTACAAGGGAGAGGCCGACTGGACCCTCATCGGAGAGGTCAAACGGAATCCGAGGATGCATATTCCTATAATAGGAAACGGCGACATCAACTCCGCGCGGAAGGCGAAAGAGGCGTTCGACCGCTACGGAGTGGACGGGATCATGGTCGCCAGGGCTTCCTTCGGGCATCCTTGGATATTCAAGGAAATCAAGCACTTCCTTGCTACGGGAGAGGAACTTCCGCCGCTTGGGGTGCGGGAGCGGGTCGAACTTGCGAAAAGGCAACTGCGCCTGTCGCTGGATCTCAAGGGGATGCCGACGGGAGTCTATGAGATGCGCCGCCACCTTTCCTGTTATTTCAAGGGACTGCCTGATTTCAAGGAGACCAGGATGCGGCTCGTGACGGAGAATGACCCGGAAGAAGTGTTCAGAATTCTGGAATATGTCGCCGAAAAGTGGGGTGACATTGAATTTTCAGAGACAAACAGCGTCTATGGGTTATGATTTTTTGTATATTTGCAGTCTATGCTTGACAAGATCGTTCTTGCACCATACTATTTGACGCTGAAGTTGAGGCACGCCTGCTATGACCACGGCCTCTTCAAAGTCGGGACCTGCGAGGTTCCGACTATCTGTGTCGGCAACATCACGGCCGGAGGTACAGGGAAAACCCCTCACACGGAAATGATTCTGCGCACTCTGCTGCGAAGCGGCGACTGGGGATCCCGCAACCTCGCGGTTCTGTCCAGAGGCCACAAGCGCAACAGCGGCGGTTTCCAGCTGGTCGAGAAGGACGGAAGGGTCAAGGAATACGGCGATGAGCCTCTCCAGATAAAGAAGAAGTTCCCCGACGTGACTGTCGCCGTTGACAGACAGAGGATCAAGGGCTGCGACATTCTCTGCCATCCGGAGAAACTCAGAACCGAGAGGAGGGCGCGCAGGTGCGCCGGAGCCTCGATCCCGCCGGCGGAACTGATCGTCCTGGACGACGCGTTCCAGTACAGGACTCTGAGGGCTTATTTCAACATCGTCCTCGTGGACTACAACCGTCCGACCTACAAGGACAGGCTGCTGCCGTTCGGGAGGCTGCGCGACCTGCCGCAGAGGCTCCACCACGCCGACATCATCATCGTGTCCAAGTGTCCGGCCTATCTGGAGGACAGTCAGAAAATAGAGTGGGCGCGGTCGTTCGGGCTTAAGGACTACAATCTGGAGACCTGCACAGGGACGGACACGGAAGGCTCCGTCAAGACGCTCCTGTTCACGACAACGTGGTACAACTCCATGCAGCCGATCTTCGGGGAGGCGGATCCGAGGTACGCCTACTCACAGAAGCTCATCCTTTTCTCGGGGATAGCCAATGACACTCCACTGCGGATGTACCTGAGCGACGAGCACAAGATCGTGAGACGGTTCGGATTCCTGGACCATCACAACTACAACCGCTTCGACATCAAGAAGATCATGGCCGCCGTGCGGGAGCACCCGACAGCCGTGGTGGCGACGACGGAGAAGGACTGCCAGAGGATCCTGGACTACAAGAAGATTCCGGAGCAGCTGAAGGTGCGTCTGTTCCAAGTCCCGATCGAGGTCGGATTCCTCTCGGAGCATGAGAAGGAGGTCTTTGAGAAGACCCTGATGACCGCCCTGCGGAAGTTCACGCCGGAGTATTAGTCCATTGTCCAATCGGATACAGCAAGTTCTCGCTAAAGAGCCTTGACCGCCTCCACGGAAAGCCCCGTGCATGCGGCGATTGTCTCCGCATCGATCCCTTTGGCCTTGAAAGCCCGGGCGATCTCGTCCTGCTTCTGTTGCA
>CAVIGZ010000083.1:0-6579 GCA_963642565.1 Bacteroidaceae bacterium
TGAAGATTTTTCACCTCAAAGAACATTTCAAACAAATCAAAACAGCTTCTAAGAAGCTGTTTTGATTAATCAGGTGGTTTTTGCGAGACATTTATGTTCCGCCAGGCTTTGCCACAAATGGGCATTTTGGCGAAAGAACTTTTAATGCTAACTTTAGCGAAAAGAAAGGTGTCGCGGCGCATGTCCGCGGCAATCATCAACATCATTTCTAAACAAGCTTCTTAGGCATCATGATCGAAAAGGACGAGAGATTCACTTTGGCGGAGAGATATGTGGAAGAGACGGGAGTCTCCGTGTTCCTGACCGGCAAGGCCGGCACGGGAAAGACAACGTTTCTGAAAGAGATCGTGAGACAGACCTCCAAGCGGTTCGCTGTCGTGGCGCCGACAGGGGTGGCGGCGATCAATGCCGGCGGAGTGACCATCCATTCGTTCTTCCAGTTGCCGCTGTGCCCGTACCTTCCCGATGTCAAAGAACTTGTCACAGAGTACCAGATGCCGGAGCGGATGCGGTCCCTGCGCAAGGATCGGGTGAAGATCCTGCGGACCCTTGACCTGCTGATCATAGACGAGATCTCCATGGTCCGGGCCGACATTCTGGACGCAGTTGACGACACCCTCAAACGCTACCGCCGCAACGACAAGCCGTTCGGAGGAGTCCAGCTCCTGATGATCGGAGACATCCAGCAGCTCCCGCCGGTTGTCAAGGAGTCGGAAAGGCCGTACATGGAGCAGGTCTATCCGTCACCTTTCTTCTTCAATTCCAAGGCATTGCAGCGGATGCCATACGTGACGGTCGAACTGGAGAAAGTCCACCGGCAAAGCGACAGGGCGTTCCTTGACATCCTGAACGAGGTGCGGTCCGGAACTCCTGGCGACGCGGCTCTCAAGGAATTGAACCGCCGTCTTGACCCGGATTTCACGCCTCCAGAGGACGAGCGCTGGATCCGTCTGACGACCCACAACGCACAGGCCGACTCGGTCAACGAGGCGAAGATGAACGCGCTTGACGGCGAGGAAGCCACTTTCGAGGCTCAGATCGACGGAATATTCCCGGAAAACGCCTATCCCGCCGAGATCCGGCTGCGGCTGAAGGAAGGCGCACAGGTGATGTTCGTGCGCAACGACACTTCCGGGGAGGCGCGCTACTACAACGGGAAGATCGCGACAGTCGAGAAAGTCAGGCCCGAACTGATCGTGAAGGACGGGACCGGAGAGAGCATCGTGGTCACGACGGAGAAATGGGAGAACATACGCTACGGACTGAACGATGAAACAGGTGAGATCGAGGGGATTGTGGACGGGACTTTCGAGCAGGTGCCTCTGCGTCCGGCATGGGCCGTGACGATCCACAAAAGCCAGGGGCTGACCTTCGACCACGTCATCATCGACGCCGGAGCGGCTTTCTCGTTCGGTCAGGTCTATGTCGCCCTGTCCCGATGCCGCACCCTCGAAGGGATCGTCCTGACCACCCCGATCACGAGGCGATGCACGTTCACCAACGAGGAGGTCTCGGCGTTCGAGAGCAGCCGCGAACCGGCGGAAGCGACGAAGCTCAAACTCCCTGCGATGTCCAATGAATATTTCACCTCGACTCTCTGCGACGCCTTTGACCTTCAGCGGCTCCGCTACCTCTACAACAGGGTCAACCGGATATACCAGGTCAATCTTTCGAATCTCTATCCCGACCAAGCGGGCCGGTTCAACACGGTCGGAGCGGGCAACGCCGTCCTGTTCGGGAAAGCCGACAACTCCGCCGGAGAAACCTTCGCAGGGATCCGCTCCCTTGGAGACACGGCGCAGAAATTCCAGAAACAGCTACGCTACATCGCCTCCACCATCAACAGCGGCGCGGCGGAAGACTTTCCTCTCCTGAAGGAGCGCGTCGCCAAGGCCTGTGAATATTTCCGCAAAGAGCTGCGGCCTTTGGCCTCGTTCGCCGCTCCTCTGACTCTCATCGAGATAGACGACAAAGAGGTCAAGAAGGCGTTCAAGGCTGCGGCGGAGGCGTTTCTTGGCGAACTGCGGTTCCGTCTGACACTGTACGGGAACGTCCCGGCAGAGGGATTCAGCACGAAAGCGTACCATAAGTTAAAGACAGACAATGAGCTGTCGGACTCCAAGTCACTGAAGACGTTGGCCCGGACACTGATTTCCATCCCGGAGAAAGCATCTGAAGAGACACTTCGGCAGGCTCAGGGACCGGATGGACAACAGGCCCGGCGGACTGACAGAACGCCGGACGATGCCGACGACAGCGAGTCCACCTACACCGGAAGCCTCCACCCGGAACTGGTCCGGGCCCTGATCGACTGGCGCAAAGAGAAATACACCCGGGACAACGTCCCCGCCTACATCATCCTCCACCAGAAGGCTCTTCTTGCAATCGCCGACATCGCCCCTACAACCCGCGAGGAACTCCTCGCCGTCAAAGGCTTCGGCAAATCCAAATGTGACAAGTACGGAGACGAGATTCTGGAAATCGTCCGGAAGACAATCCGCCGCACCGTTTAGCGCCTCACTTCGCGACACACCGGCGGCTCCGGCGGAGCATCCTCCGCATTCAGAGGCCGTCACCGGCATCGGATGACGGCGGTGGCCGGACGGAGACCTTTGGCGGAGACTGTTATGGTTATCTCGCCTTGTTCCGCGCCGCTCCGGACAATCGCTGTCAGCTGACCGCTGAACAGATGCATGTGCGGCAGGTGGAACGGTTCCAGACAGGTCGGGTCACCATTGGCGACAGCGCAGAACGAGCCGGCTCCCTCCACCTTGATTTTCACCTCCCTGTCGTCAACCGGAACGGGGTTCCCCTTACGATCGACCACGCTCACATTCACATAGCACAGATCTTCCCCGTCAGCCTTGAGAGCATCGGAATACGGCTGAAGCCTCAGCGCATAGGCTTTCCCGGCGGTACGGATTGTCTCCTCGGCGGCGGGATGGCCGTTCTCATCGAAAGCCACGACCTTGATCTCGCCCGGCTGATAGGTCACATCAGGCCAGATCAGACGGAAACGCCTCAGCAGTTCATTGTCCGACGCGAGCGGAAGCGGCTTTGACGGATCATCGGAAACGCCTCCGCGCGCAGCCTTCACGGCGATGCCCTGACTCACACCGTTCACGAACAGTTCCGCCTTGTCGAAAGAGCTGTACGCCATCACGGGAATGTTCTCACCTTCGTGTCCCGGCCACGTCCAGTGCGGGAGCAGATGCAAGGTGCTGACATCCTTGCGCCAGAGGCTGCGGTACAGCCAGTAGCGGTCTTTCGGGATGGAAGCCAGGTCGATGATGCCGAAAAGCGAGGAATGGTTCGGCCACGCGTCGGTGTCATATGGGGAAGGTTCCCCGAGATAGTCGAATCCTGTCCACACGAACTGTCCCGGCATCCACGGATAATCCTCGTCAGCGGCGAAGTCCACATCAGGAATGTTGGACCAATAGCAAGACTCCACGTCGTAGGAGGAGGACTGATGGTCCTTGTGCAGAATGCCTTTGCCAAGAAGAGAGTCCACGCCTTCCACGCCCGACTCTGAAGGAAGATGATAGACTCCTCGGGAACTTACGGTCGATGCGGTCTCGCTGCCGAGGATAATGTTCTGGGGAAGTTTCGCGTAGGCTTCGATGTACCTGCGCGGCTTGTAATTGAATCCCGGAACGTCCAGCTGTGCGGCGAACCCGTTGTTCACCACTCCGTCAAACTGATCCATCCCGCAAGTGACCGGTCTTGTCGGATCCTCCCTGTGGCAGATGGACTGAAGCCGGGCTGCTGTCCTGTAGCCGTCAGCGCTCCATTGGGTCGGCACCTCGTTGCCTATGCTCCACATGATGACGGAAGGGCTGTTGCGGAAATGACGCACAAGATTCACGATGTCCTTCTCGGCCCATTCCGCGAAAAAGCGGTGGTAGCCGTTCTCGCACTTCGCCATGTCCCACTCGTCGAAGGTCTCTGCCATAAGCATTATGCCCATCTCGTCGCAGAGTTCAACGAGTTCCTCGGCCGGCATGTTGTGCGAAGTCCTGATGGCATCGCATCCCATCTCTTTCAGCATTTCAAGCTGATGCCTGACAGCCGACTTGTTTATGGCGGCTCCGAGCGGCCCCAGATCGTGATGCTGGCAGACTCCGTGGATCACCCGCCTCTCTCCATTCAGGAAGAAGCCTTTGTCGGCGATGAACTCTACCGTGCGTATTCCGAAACGGGTGGAGACGCTGTCGATGACTTCGCCGTCTTTCAGGATCCTGGTCACCGCGGTGTAGAGCGCCGGAGACTCCGGAGACCACAATTCCGGACCGGACAGCGTGAGATTCTGACCGGCGGCCTGTCCGTGACAGATCGCCCGGCGGTCCGTCCTGCGGGACACAGCTCTTCCTCTGTTGTCAAGCAAAGCGGTCTCGATGTCGAAGGTCTCTCCTTCCTTGGCTCCGGACAGCTCGACGGAGACGCGGATGCTCGCATAGTCTTTTTCGACATGCGGCGTGGTGACCGTCACACCCCACACCGGAACATGTACGCCTGGTGTCTCAACAAGCCTTACCTTGCGGTACAGTCCCGCCCCGGGGTACCATCTTGACGAGAACGGCCTGTTCTCCAGCAGGACAGTCACCTGATTGACTCCATCGCGAAGAGATCCGGTGATGTCGCAGTGAAAGGCGTTGTAGCCGTAAGGCCATTCGCAGACCTTGACCCCGTTCACAAAGACCTGAGCCTCGCTCATCGCCCCGTCGAAAAGCAGTTCGTAGTTCTTCCCGTCCCGCTTGCCGACAGAGAATTCTGTACGGTAGCAGCCTTTGCCCATGTACGGAAGTCCTCCGGTCCGTCCTGTCTTCTCGGTAGGGACCGTCTCGCCGTTCTGCGTCACCGCGACCGTCTGAAGATCGTTGGACTTGTCAAAAGGGCCGTAGATGGCCCAGTCGTGAGGGATGCTCACCTTTTCCCAACCGGTGGTCGCCTCCGTCTCGTGATCCTTGCGGAACTCCCAGTCCTTCAACAATCTCTCGTTTCTGACCTGCCCGACCAAAGGCAATGTGAGGGTCAGGCAGGCTGCAAAAAGAAGTGTCTTTTTCATGATCAATTCTTAAACGGATCCAAAGCGACGGTCGGCGCTCCATCCTCAAACGCACCCAGCGCATACCCGTCATTGTAGCCCTCCGGAGCTTCAGGCTCCCAATAGAACACGCCCTTGCAGCATGAGATCGACTGAGTCTTCTCCAGAAGGTAGGTCAGCATCGCCTTGGCGATCTCCGGGTTGGCGACAGGCATGCCGGTCTCGCAGATGATGACATCCTTTCCGTAGCTCTTGTTAACGGAGGTGATGTTTGACAGACAGGCATCGACCGACTCTTTCCACTCCGTGCCGTAGGATCCGGTGTTTTCGTCCCACCAGCAAGGGTAGAGCGACATCCCGATCATGTCGTACTTCGCGTTGTTCGCGTTGAGTACCGGGAAGATCCGGGTGTAGAGACTGAGGTTGTTCCCCTGATCGATGTGCACGATGACTTTCGCGTCCGGGAACACTGCCTTCGTCGCGTCATAGCAGGCCGTGGTGAGTCCGGCGTAGTTCTTTCCGCTGTTCGCGGTGTTGCGTCCGAGTTCCCACAGCATTCCGGTGCGGGTCTCGTTTCCGGCCTGCACCCATTCCACCTCGACTCCATATTTCTTCAGCAGAGAAAGAACCTCTGTCGTGTGGTCTGCCACCGCGGTCTTCAGCCCCTCGATGTCGTAGTCCGCCCACGCCGCGGGGACAGCCTGATGTGACGGGTCGGCCCAGGTGTCGCTGAAATGGAAGTCTATCATGATCCTCATCCCCAGTTTCTGTGCGCGGAGAGCCTTCACAAGCACGTCGGAAGCCGAGTTCCAGCCGTCTTCGGGATTCACCCACACGCGAAGGCGGATGGAGTTCATCCCGATCTGCTTCATAAGTGCGGTACACTCGGTCTGCTCGCCGTCGGCGTTGTAGAACTTGAGTCCCTCGCTTTCCATCTTGGTCACCCAGCTGATGTCCGCGCCCTTGGCGAACGCCGTGCGGTCGATGACGATTGGTTCGTCAGGGGTGACCGGAGTATGCGGAAGCGATTCTGAAGAGCAGGAGGAGCAGGAAGCGCCCGCGAGCGCCGCAGCCGCCGCAACTGCCAGAGTAAGACTTTTCGACAGACCGGCCGCGCAGCCGGCGAACATATTTATCAACTTATTCATAATAAAAGAGTTGTCTATAATTGTTTAAAAAGTTGAGCGTAACGCAGCAATTCGCCTTTTAAGACGGCCGCCTATTCGAATTTTACGGTCATATTTTGAGGGTCATTCAGGTCGATGGTAATCTTGTATGTTCCCGGATCGACGCTCGGCATGAAATCGGTTGTTCCCGTGTCGAGCACTCCGTCCTTGTCAGCATCGGAGAAGCACCAGTTCCAGTCTTCATTGACCACGAAATGGATGCCGTAAGCCCCCCAGGACTCGGCCGTTATAGTCGCCGACCAGGTCTTGCTTTCGCTATCGAAAGTCATCGGATCCGTGTCGAGTTTCCAATCGTTGAAGTTGCCGGCTATGCTGATTTTGTTGACGGTCTCATACTTCCAGCTG
>CAVIGZ010000084.1:0-6140 GCA_963642565.1 Bacteroidaceae bacterium
TCCGTGTCCGCTTTGGAGTCCAAAGAGTAGCGGGATCTTGAGTTTTTGACGGTCGGGCCGAAATCCAGCGAGAAGCGCTCAAGATTCAATGTCATCCCGATGCTAAGATCAGTCCTTAGACTTCGGGTCGTACTCTCCCGGAAACCGCTGAGTCCGGAGTAGAAACGGTCTCCGGAAGCATCTCCCCAGAAACCGTCCATGAACGCTGAGTAGTCAAAGGAGTCAAGGTCAATCCCATCCAGCGTACCTTTGCTCTGATAACTTACAGATCTGCCGGCCGCGATTCCTCCCGAAAGAGAGAATTGCAGCTTGCCGTCCTTGGTCAACGGTGCGAATAGATTGAAATCACCGCTGCCGCTGTAGGAAGGCTTCCGGGTGTTCACAGGAACGGAGTACCTGATGCTGTTGTCGTCAAACCAGATCGCGGACACCTGCGAATTGGACGACCAATCCCCGAAGATCCACCCGTTGAACCTGACCTTTCCCCAAGTGGCCCTGTAGGTAGTGGTCACAGATTCGGTAGTGGACGGCTTAAGGTAGATGTTCCCCGCGGTGATCCTTGTCGGATTGACAATGCTGAAAGTCGGCACTATGCTGGCGGAGGAAGGTCTTGCCGTACTGCTGGAAAGCCTGAGATAGACGTTGCTTTTCTTGTCGGAATACCTCACGTTGACAAAAGGAGACCATGTAGTCTGCCATTCACCCACTCCGGTTCTGGTGTCCAACCCGAAAGAACGGGCGTAGTTCTCGTTCTTGTAGAGCCGGACCTGCCCGCCGAACTGCAGATTTGTCTTGCCTTTGCCGTACTGGGCCAGAATCTGTCCCTCGTTGGAGAAATAATAGTTGTCCGACACGGAGGAATAGTAGTCATTGGCCGACCCGTCGGCGTTGGCCGCGTCGCTGGCCATCTTCCTCACGCTGTAACTCGAACTCAAGGTAGCGGAAACCGCCCAGTCCGCACCGAACGGCTCCACGTATTTGACGGAACCGTTGATGTCGCTGTAGCTGCCGTCCTTGTCGTAATGCAGGTCGCGGATGTCCTTCGCACCTGTCGAGGCGAATGTAGTGGTGGATCTCTCGATGGCATTCCCGTCGTTCGAACTCAAGGTGTAACCGAGGTCAAGGGTAAGCGCCCTCCTGTCCTTCCCGAGCTTCTTGACCCCTGCGCTCAGATCCCCACCCGTCGTCACTCCGCTCTTCCCGGTGAATGAATATGCCGTCGAACGGTTCTTCTCCTCGTTTCCGGAATCCGAGCGTGTGTTCTCATTGGTCGTGACAGCATAGTCATACCAGGAGAGGTACGGATTGAAGTAAAGAGTGGTCTTATTCCTGTCCTTCTTTTTGAATTCGGCCCTGACAGTGAATTTGTCCAAAGAACCGTCCTCGAAACTTTCAGACGTGTCAAAGAGATTGTCCTCTCCCTCCTTGAAAGTCGTGCGGTCGGTTCTGGAGTGCAGGTCCACGCTCTCGGACGAGTAGACCGCTGAGGCGTTCGTCTCAAAGCCCTTCACGGCATCGGAATTCAGATTGGAGCCGACCTGCCATCTGTCATGCATCCCGCTGTAAGGCAATGACGGGACTTCGCTTTCGCTACCGTTGTAAAAGATTGCCATCCCGGATCCCGGAGCTAAAAAGTTGTAGCCGCTGGCGATGGAGGTCAGCTGGTTTTTCTCTCCGTAAGCCGAGACCATGCCCGAGCCGCTGAACAGCAGATCCTTTCTCTCCTTGAATCCGCTGTCATCCTTGCCGGAGGCTGTCGTCCCGCCCGACAGCTTGACATTGCCGAACCATCCGCTCTTGTACTCCTCCTTCAACTCCACGTCCATCACCTTCTCCTTGTCGCCTTTGATGCCGGTGAACTCGGCCGATTCGGACTCCTTGTCAATGACCTTGACCTTGTCCACGATCCTGGCGGGAAGGTTGTCAAGGGTGGCCTTGTTGTCGCCAAGGAAAAACGTCTTCCCGCCGACCGTGATCTTGCTTACCTCCTTGCCGCCTACCTTGACCGTTCCGTCCTCGCCTACCTCCACGCCGGGCATCTTTTTCAGAAGATCCGCCAGATTGTCATTGGACATCACCCTGAAAGACGACGCGTTGTAAACAACCGTGTCTCCCTTTATCTCCATCGGAACGCCGACAGCCGAGACCCGCGCGGCTTTCAACACCTTTTCGTCAGGCTGCATCAGGATGACCTTGGCGTCATAATTTCCGGAGCGGACGTAGATTCTCTTATAGACCGGCTTGTAGCCGAGATATTCAATGCAGAGCAGATGTTCACCCTTCGTCACGTCCTTCAACGTCGCCATGCCCAAGGTGTCCGTCAGGGAGAAACTGGTGATGACCGTGTCCTTGGGATGCCTCAGATAGGCTGAGGCGAAAGCGATGGGATCATTGGTGACGGAGTCCCTGACTTCCGCGGTCACCTTGAAAGACGTGCGCCCGAACATGTCGCCGGACATAACGATCTGGGCGTCAAGTCTGAATCCGGATGAGACTGCGGCCATCAGCAGCAGAGCGGCAAGAATCCTTTTCATAACAATTCATCATAAAAGCGGAAAAATCCGGAATGCAGCATCGGTTCCGGATCCCGCCGCCACAAAAGTAGGCAAAAACTTTTGTTATTCCTAAAAGTTTTAGGACATATTCGCAGAGGAAGCTTCCGGTCAGGCGGCACATCATGAAAGAAGGATTTTGTCCGGATCAGGATCTTCCGGAATAATTGGCAATATCGACTTAAATGCCTACATTTGCCGACTGCATATTATAACGCTATTAATAAAGCTTATGTTCAAGATTCTTGAAAGAGAGATGCTGACTCCGAACATCTGCAGGATGGTGGTGTCGGCTCCAAGGATTGCCGAGGCCGCGAAGCCGGGGCAGTTTCTCATCGTCCGCTCCGATGAAAAGGGCGAACGGATACCGCTTACAATCAGCGACTACAACAGGGAGACCGGAACGGTGACCATCGTCACCCAGCTCATCGGAGCGTCGTCCGCCGCGATCATCTCCAAGGCCGAGGGCGAGTTCTTCTGCGATGTCGTCGGGCCTTTGGGGAATCCTTCCGCTTTCGTTGACAAGACGGAAGAGGAACTGAAAGGACAAAGGTACATCTTCATCGCCGGCGGTGTCGGTACCGCTCCCGTCTATCCGCAGGCGAAATGGCTGCACGAGAGAGGCGTAGCCGTGGATGTCATCATCGGAGCGAAGACAAAGGATCTGCTGATCTACAAGAAGGAACTCGCCTCCGCATGCGACAATCTCCACCTCTGCACCGATGACGGTTCGGAAGGCTTCCACGGGATGGTCACCGGACTGCTTGAGAAACTGGTCGGCGAGGGTAAGGAATACACCCAGGCGGTCTCGATCGGCCCTATGGTCATGATGAAGTTCTGCACGCTCACCTGCCGGAAGCTCGGCATCCCGGAGGATGTGAGCCTCAACATGCTGATGGTGGACGGGACGGGGATGTGCGGAGCATGCCGCGTTACCGTGGCCGGGAAGGTGAGGTTCGCCTGCGTGGACGGGCCGGAGTTCAACGGCTATGACGTTGATTTCGACGAGGCGATGAGGCGCCTCGGACAGTACAGGGCCGAAGAGGCCGAGGTTAAATCTAAATTGGGAATATGATGGCACAGAGAATACCAAGAGTACCGGTCCGCGAGCAGGATCCGAAGGTACGCGCGCATAATTTTGAGGAAGTCTGCTACGGCTACAATCTTGAGGAGGCCACGACCGAGGCTTCCCGCTGCCTTCACTGCAAGAATCCACGTTGTGTCGGGGCTTGCCCTGTCAGCGTGAAGATTCCGGACTTCATCGCCAAGGTGGCCGCAGGGGACATCGACGGCGCCGCCTCCATCATCGCCGAGGACTCCTCGCTGCCGGCAGTCTGCGGACGTGTCTGCCCGCAGGAAAGCCAGTGCGAGGGCAGCTGCATCCTCGGGGTCAAGAGCGAGCCTGTGGCCATCGGCAAGCTGGAAAGGTTTGTCGCCGACCACACTGCATCGGAGCGCGTCGACACACTGGCAGATTCAGTGTCCGCTTCGGTTTCTGAACCTGTCGAAGGGACCAGTCGCACGAAGGTGGCCATCATCGGTTCCGGACCGGCCGGCCTCGCCTGCGCGTCAGACCTCGCCAGGAAAGGCTACGATGTCACAATCTTCGAGGCCCTTCACAAAGCCGGCGGAGTTCTTGAATATGGCATCCCGGAGTTCAGGCTACCCAAGGACACGGTTCTCAGGCGGGAGATCGACTCCGTCAAGGCTCTTGGGGTCAAGATCGAGACCGACGTGATTGTCGGCAGGACCGTCACGATCGACCATCTGATGGACAAGGAAGGCTTCAAGGCCGTGTTCGTCGGCACCGGAGCCGGTCTGCCGAAGTTCATGGGCATCCCTGGCGAGAATCTGAACGGAGTGTTCTCCGCCAACGAATTCCTGACGAGAAACAACCTGATGAAGGCTTTCCGTGAGGACTATCTGACTCCGATCCACGCCGGCAGGAAGTGCTGTGTGGTAGGTGGGGGCAACGTCGCGATGGACGCGGCAAGAACAGCCCTGAGGCTTGGAGCCGACACGACCATCGTCTATCGCCGCACCGAGAACGAACTCCCGGCCAGAAAGGAGGAGGTTCATCACGCCAAGGAGGAAGGCATAGACTTTCAGATGCTGACCAATCCTGTCGAGATTCTCGGTGACGAGAAGGGCTGGGTAAGGGCGATCAGATGCATAAGAATGGAACTCGGCGAGCCGGACGCAAGCGGCCGCCGCTCCCCTGTCCCGATCCCGGGTTCCGAGTTCGAGATTCCGACAGAGACCGTGATCATGGCTCTTGGAACGGCTCCGAATCCGCTGATAGTCAACACCACCGAGGGACTTCAGGCCACACGCCGCGGCGGTCTTGAGGCCGATGCCGACGGGCGCACGACCCGGAAAGGCATCTTCGCCGGCGGAGACGCCGTCACCGGCGCCGCCACAGTCATCCTCGCGATGGGTGCCGGACGCAAAGCCGCCGCCGCGATTGATGAATATCTCAGTTCCAAGTAACTAAGAAACTGTTTTGGAAGATTTTTCACCTCAAAGAACATTTCAAACAATCAGAACAGCTTCCTGGAATAATCACAAAATGCTATAATCCCCTTTGGGTGATCCTCCCCGCTAAAGCGGGTCCCCTCCCTTTTCGGGAGCCAAAGTCACCCAAAGGGGATTATAGCATTTTTAATGCTTACTTAGAAGCTGTTTAAAAATGATTCCCGAATTTAATTATGCGGAATTTTTGAGACAGTTTTCGGCTTTGGAAGAGGGAGCGTAGCAGTAGCTACGTGACCGATGAGAAAGATGAAAATGGCCGGAAAGGCCGCGTAAGAAAAAAGAGGAATTATTTTCAAACAGCTTCTTAAACAACTTCTCAATAAATATTGCTAAATTTGCCACGATGTGCGAATGACAATATGTTGAGAAAACTGTCCATAGTGCCGATCTTTCTGGCGATGATGATGGTGACGCTGGCGACTGTGCTGCCGCATCACCACCATCAGACCATGATCTGCATCGTGGATGAGGTCTGTGAGATGGACGGGTGCCGCGATGACGAGCACACGCACCATTCAGACACCAATCACAATCAGGACGAAAGCCACTGTGTGGCGCACAAGCAGTATTGCCCGTCGGAAAGGCTGCACATAGACAATCAAGACTTCGGCGATGAAGTGGACAACATATTCCCAATCCTTGCCGTTCTTTCCAACCTATTGGCCATCAATCTCGAAAGCATTGCCTTTGAATATGCTTCCGGGGATCTCATACCAATAATCGTACAGCCGCTGGTCTCTTCAGTGGCTCCGAACGCCCCTCCTGTGGCGGCATAATTCCAAGCCCTCCGGGACCGTCTTAAAATATTGTATGGGGATAAAAGGGGCTGAAACCGGATTCTAATCTCCGGAAGAGGCGTAAACCATATATTTCTGAATATTAAGAAATTACAAAATCCTGCCAGTCATAAACAGGAGGGTAACTTTTTACATAATATTGGTTTTTAATTACTTAGAAACATGAAAAAAATAGAAGCTGTTTTGATTTGTTTGTTTGAAGGGTTGAGAGTGAAAAACTTCAGGTTCGACCGCTTCTTCCAAGGAAGATAGCGGT
>CAVIGZ010000085.1:0-5918 GCA_963642565.1 Bacteroidaceae bacterium
CTTCTTCAGTCAGATAGCACCGCTATCTTCCTTGGAAGAAGCGGTCGAACCTGAAGTTTTTCACTCTCAACCCGGCGCCCGAACCGAGTGCAATCGAACTTGTTCGGATTGCCGAGGTGAGTAGCAGGGAAAGAGCTTGCTCTTACCCTTCAGACAAACAAATCAAAACAGCTTCTAAGACTTTCTGCGTCCGGTACAACTGCTTTTCGCGTCCGGTACTCCGCATCCTCCGCAGAAGGCTGTGTGAGGGTGTTGTTTCCTTTGGGTTTGCAATGAATATTGGGAAAATATTCATAAATTTATAGCCGCATATAAAAAACACATAACCATTATGGCAAAGATTATAGAATGCGTACCCAATTTCAGTGAGGGACGTGACAGGAATGTTATAGACCGGATCGTGAAGGCGATCGCTTCGGCGAAGGTGACTGTCGATGGCGACGAGGTTGGCGTCAAGGTGCTTGACGTGGATCCGGGAGAGGCGACGAACAGAACCGTGGTGACCTTTGTGGGAAGCCCGGAGGCTGTGCTGGAGGCGGCTTTTCAGGGAGTCAGGTGCTCCGGAGAACTGATCGACATGAGACATCACCACGGGGCGCATCCTCGGTCGGGAGCCTGCGACGTGCTGCCGCTCGTGCCGGTCGCGGAGACCACGCTGGAAGAGTGCGCCGAGCTGGCGCGCGGGCTGGCGAAGCGGATCTACGACGAGCTCGGAATCCCTTGCTACTGCTACGAGGCGGCGGCGTTCAGACCGGAGAGGAAGAACCTCGCGGTGTGCAGGGCAGGGGAATATGAAGCCCTGCCGGAAAAGATCGCGAATCCTGACAAGGCTCCGGACTTCGGACCCGAGGAATACAACGAGACCGTGGCGAAGAGCGGGGCCATTAACGTGGGAGCCAGGGACTTCCTTGTGGCCGTCAACTACAATCTGAACACCACATCCACCCGCCGCGCGATGGCCGTCGCGTTTGATGTGCGCGAGAAGGGGCGCAAGATGCGCGAGGGCGGAAGCCTGACCGGGAAGGTTCTCAAGGACGAGTACGGCAAGGACCGCTGGCAGCCGGGCACCCTCAAGGGATGCAAGGCTATCGGCTGGTACATTGATGAATATGGAATAGCACAGGTCTCGATGAACATCACGGACATCCGGGCCACTCCTCTGCACGTGGCCTACGAGGAAGTCTCCAGAGCGGCGGCGGCCAGAGGGCTGAAAGTGACCGGAGCCGAGATCGTCGGACTTGTGCCTAAACGGGTTCTGATGGAAGCCGGAAAGTTCTACCTTGAAAAGCAGGAACGCTCTCTGGGAATCTCCGAGGACGAGATAATGAAGATCGCCGTCAAGTCGATGAGTCTCGACGACCTCAAGCCGTTCAACCCGCGCGAGAAAGTCATTGAATATCTTATGGAAGATCCCGCTCTGATGGCCGTCAAGGAAAGGCTTGTCAGGATGACGCTCAAGGGATTCGCCGAGGAGACCGCATCCGAGTCTCCTGCCCCGGGCGGCGGCTCGATCTCCGCCTACATGGGCGCCCTCGGAGCCGCTCTCGGCACGATGGTCGCCAATCTTTCAGCCCACAAGAGAGGATGGGACGACCGCTGGAAAGAGTTCTCCGACTGGGCGGAGAAGGGACACGCCGTGATGCGGGAACTGGTAAGCCTCGTGGATGAGGACACGGCCGCTTTCGACAGGATCATGGCGGCGTTCGGACTCCCTAAAGGCACGGATGAAGAGAAGGCCGCACGCGCGCAGGCCATCGAGAAGGCCACGCTTTACGCCACGCAGGTGCCTCTGCGCACGATGAAGGCTTCTTTCAAGGCCTTTGAGATCACAAGGGCGATGGCCGAAACGGGCAACCCTAACTCCGTCTCCGACGCAGGAGTCGGCGCGTTGGCGGCCCGAAGTGCGGTTCTCGGGGCGCAGCTCAACGTGAAGATCAACGCGGCATCCCTGAACGACAAGGCCAAGGCGGCGGAACTGGTGGCGGCGGCCGACGAAATTGCGGCCAAAGCCGTTAAGGAAGAGAGGGAGATTCTGGACATCGTAAACTCGAAGATCAATGGATAAGTTTCAGGAAGAGATACTTGAGGGCATCCCGCAGGACAGGCTCCCGGAGCCTAAGCCATATGACAAGACCATCAGCCACGCCCCGAAACGCAAGGACATCCTCACGGCCGAAGAGAAAGTGCTGGCGCTGAAGAACGCCCTGAGATACTTCCCGGCCAAGTTTCACGCCGATCTGGCGCCGGAATTCGCACGCGAGCTCAAGGACTGCGGGCGCATCTACATGTACCGCTTCCGCCCGTCCTACGACATCTACGCCAGGGCGATTGACGAATATCCTTGCCGGAGCCGCCAGGCCGCGGCCATCATGGCGATGATCCAGAACAATCTGGATCCGAGGGTGGCGCAGCATCCGCACGAGCTGATCATCTACGGAGGCAACGGGGCCATATTCCAGAACTGGGCGCAGTACAGGCTGACAATGAAGTACCTGGCCGAGATGACAGACGAGCAGACTCTCTCGATGTACTCCGGCCATCCGATGGGACTGTTCCCGAGCCACAAGGACGCTCCGAGGGTCGTCGTGACCAACGGAATGGTCATCCCGAACTATTCAAAGCAGGATGACTGGGAGAGATTCAACGCACTGGGAGTGTCGCAGTACGGACAGATGACAGCCGGATCGTACATGTACATAGGTCCTCAGGGAATCGTGCACGGAACGACGATCACAGTGATGAACGCGGCACGCAAACAGTTGAAAGCTAAAGGCATCGCCGGGACGAGGGAGAACATGAGGGGGATGCTCTTCGTGACCGCCGGGCTTGGCGGAATGTCGGGAGCCCAGCCGAAGGCCGGAAACATCGCCGGAGTCGTGAGCGTCACCGCCGAGATCAATCCGCTGGCTGCCCGCAAGCGCTACGTCCAGGGCTGGGTCGATGAGCTGCACGAGAGTCTTGACGAACTCATTCCGCGCATCCGCAAGGCTATGGAGAACAAGGAGACCGTCTCGCTGGCCTACGTCGGCAACGTGGTGGATCTCTGGGAGAGACTCGCAAAAGAGAACATTCCCGTGGATCTCGGATCGGACCAGACCTCGCTCCACAATCCGTGGGCTGGCGGCTACTATCCTGCCGGACAGTCATTCGAGGAGTCCGTCAGGATGATGGCCGAGGAGCCGGAGAAATTCCGCGAGGCGGTCCGCGCATCATTGAGACGGCACGTCGCCGCCATCAACGAGCTGTCAGCCAAGGGTATGTACTTCTTCGACTACGGCAACGCCTTCCTGCTGGAATCATCCAGAGCGGGGGCGGACATACTCAAGGCCGACGGCTCTTTCCGCTACCCTTCCTACGTCCAGGACATCATGGGGCCGCTCTATTTCGACTACGGTTTCGGTCCGTTCCGCTGGGTCTGCATGAGCGAGAGGCCGGAAGACCTCGCAAAGTCCGACGAGATTGCCGTGAAAGTTCTGAAAAAAGAACTTGAGACAGCTCCGGAGGAGATTCATGGACAGCTGAACGACAATATTCATTGGATAGAGGAAGCCGGCAGGAACAACCTCGTGGTAGGCTCGCAGGCCCGCATCCTCTACGCCGACTGCGAGGGAAGGACCAGGATTGCCCTCGCCTTCAACGAGGCCATCCGCAAAGGAGAGATCTCCGCCCCTGTCGTGCTTGGACGCGACCATCACGACGTGTCCGGCACCGACTCACCGTTCCGCGAGACATCCAACATCTACGACGGCTCAAGGTTCACCGCCGACATGGCCATCCAGAACGTCATCGGTGACGGCTTCCGCGGAGCCACATGGGTCTCGATCCACAACGGCGGAGGAGTCGGCTGGGGAGAAGTCATCAACGGAGGATTCGGGATGGTGATCGACGGGTCGGAGGATTCGGACAGGCGCATCACCGGGATGCTGTTCTGGGACGTGAACAACGGAATAGCCCGCCGAAGCTGGGCGCGCAACGAAGGGGCGGAACACGCCATCCTCCGGGAGATGGGCAGAACGCCGGAACTCAGGGTGACAGTTCCGAACCTTGCGGACGAAAACATTGTCAGAAAAGCGATTGAAGAACTATGACACACATCATATCACACGAACATCTGAGCCTGGAGCGGCTCAAGACCATACTCGAGAGCCACGAAAGGGTGGAACTCGGTCCCGAGGCCGTGGCGGCCATCGAGAAATGCCGCAAGTACCTTGACAGCAAGATGGAGGACATCGGCCGTCCGGTCTATGGAGTGACCACGGGCTTCGGCTCGCTGTGCAACGTGACCATCCCGGCCGACCAGCTTTCGCGGCTCCAGCACAATCTGGTGATGTCCCACGCCTGCGGAGCCGGAGAGACCGTCCGCCCGCAGATCGTCAGGCTGATGCTTCTGCTGAAGGCCCAGTCGCTATCCTACGGGCATTCCGGAGCTCAGCTGATCACGGTCCAAAGGCTTCTGGACATGTTCAACAACGACATCCTGCCGGTTGTCTATCAGCAGGGTTCGCTCGGAGCTTCCGGGGACCTCGCTCCCCTCGCCCACCTCAGCCTTCCGCTCATAGGCCTCGGAGAGGTTCTCTACAAAGGCAAGGTAAGGCCGGGCAGGGAGGTCTGGGAGGAGATGGGCTGGGAGCCTGTCCGCCTCCAGTCCAAGGAGGGTCTCGCCCTTCTGAACGGAACGCAGTTCATGAGCGCGCACGCCATCTGGTCCCTGATCCAGTGCCACAGGCTTTCCGAATGGGCCGACAGGATCGGGGCGATGTCCCTGGAGGCCTACGACGGACGCATAGAGCCGTTCCTGCCTCTTACACACCAGCTTCGCCCTCACAAAGGACAGATCGACACGGCGGCCCGCTTCATGACCCTGCTTGAGGGCAGCGAACTGATCAGGAGCCACAAGGAACACGTCCAGGACCCGTATTCATTCCGCTGCATCCCGCAGGTCCACGGGGCGGTCAAGGACAACATCCGCTACGTCGAATCGGTGATCGAGAACGAGATCAACAGCGCGACGGACAACCCGAACGTCTTCCCGGACGAGGACATGATCATCTCCGCCGGCAACTTCCACGGTGAGCCTATCGCCATCCCGATGGACACGCTGGCGATCGCGATGTCAGAACTCGCGAACATCTCGGAAAGAAGAATCTACCGGCTTATTTCCGGCCAGAGGGGTCTGCCGAAGTTTCTCGTCGCCACTCCCGGCCTCAACAGCGGATTCATGATTCCGCAGTACACGGCAGCCTCGATCGTGAGCCAGAACAAGGGACTCTGCTGGCCGGCGTCAGTGGATTCAATCCCGTCCTCGCAAGGGCAGGAGGACCATGTGAGCATGGGTTCGAACGCCGCCACGAAACTTGTGCGCGTGGTTGACAATTGCGAGGAAGTGCTTGCCATCGAGCTGTTCAACGCCGCCCAGGCGCTCGACTTCAGGCATCAGGCGACCGGAGGCAAGTCCTCGGAGACCATCGAGGGAATATTCAATGAGTACCGCAAGGTCGTGCCGTTCATCAGCGACGACGTTTACATGCACCCTCTCATCCGGAAATCAATCGAGTTCATAAGATGACCATAATCACCGACATCGGCGAACTGGTCGGAATCGTCCCGCAAGGCGTCCCCCGCAAGCTGGGTGCTGAAATGGACGAGGTCGGCACGCTGAAGGATGCCTATCTCACGATCGAAGGCGAAAGGATCGCGGGATTCGGGGGCATGTCAGAGTGTCCGCAGGCCGGCCCGGAGGATGAGGTCATTGACGCTGATGGCGGCATGGTGATGCCGGCATTCTGCGACTCCCACACCCACATCTGCTACGCCGGAACCCGCGAGCGGGAGTTCATCGACAAGATCAACGGGCTGAGCTACGAGGAGATAGCAGCCCGCGGAGGCGGAATCCTCAACTCCGCCGACCTGCTGCACCG
>CAVIGZ010000086.1:0-5911 GCA_963642565.1 Bacteroidaceae bacterium
TATCGTTTAGGCAAAGGTCCGCACTATTTCCCAAAAGCCAAGGCGGAGAAGTGGACGCTTACAATAAACTTAATTTCACTCACAAAATAAAGTACACAACGAAAGTGTGGAACTCCACATTCTTTCAATTGAAGGTTCTGACAAAACCCGAATAAGAAGAACGAATGGAACTCCACACCTGTATATTGAAGCCGGTCAACGAAACGGTGCGCCAAAAGGCGTACCAGTGTGTGCTTGGCTTGATACACAAGAAAAGAGTGCTGTTCGTGAGTCCCTTATTCGTTGGAAACTGTCAGATTTTCAATTGAGGACCGCGTGATCGCACATTTCGTATTTTACGCCGGATCGCTCCGACTGCGTAAATTTAGGAAAAATTTTGATTCACGCAAAACAGCACTCTGTTTTTTCGCATATTCGTTTCTTCCATCGGGATTGCCATGTAACATTAGATGTTTGACGAACACCCAATCTATCAGTGGCGGGCTGAATCATGAGGACTTTTTGATCACATAGGCGTTGCCGCGGTAGAAAAACCGGCTCTTCCCTTCGATTCTTATCCACTCATTGTTGAATTTGATGTACCTGTCACCGTTGTTCAACCACACGGAGTACGTGCCTTTGTAATGCCCGGATTCCGTGTAGATCTCGACTGTCTTGCCTGTCCGCAGGTAGTGGTCGCCGCAATCAGCGCAAGCAGGGCAGGTCACGTCTGCCACACTCTCATGATCAATCATGCTGTCGCAAGCAGTGCCGGCGCCGGAGATCCGGACCGCACCGGAGCTACCGCACAATAGCAGCAGGCAGAGAACCAAGCAATCGGTCTTTTTCATGTCTCGCAACCCTTGTCCGTGTCGGGCACAACTGTTATTACGTTAATCAGATAATCGACAAGCGTTTTAAGCACTGATATGATTCCGTCACCGGAAAGCTTATCACTTAGCTGAGGTTCTTGCCGTGACAGTTGCGGTAGGAGAGACGGCTGCCGCATGGGCATGGAGCGTCCGGCGGGGTCGGAGGGACGAACAGGCCGAGGATAGGGTTCTTCCTGATCATGGACTGGATCGGGTCGTCCTCGGTCTGTAAAATGACTTTCAGACAGTTCTTCTCATTGGACGAGTAGCCTTTCAGAAGCCATTTCGGGAGGGTGTTGGCGTAGGCGGCGACCACCTCCATGCAATCGTCATAATCCTCAAAGGACTCGATCTCGTCCTGCTTACGGGTGACGCAGGCGAAGATCTCCTCGGTGGTGTCGTTCTTGCCGATCATCTGGGCGTTCATCCAGATGTCATGCTCTTCCCGGACAAGATCCTCCCCGTTGTACCCAAGGTTGCCGAGCATCTCGACAAGCCTCAAGCCCTCCTTGGAATCAAGGCCATAGACAAAGTACGGAGAGCCGGAACCGGCCTTGAGGGCCTCTTGCGGGGTAAAAGCCCGCAAGGACTCTATCGCTGGATATTCCTTCCTCCCGCCAAGGATCTCCTCGGGATCGAAGATGTTCGGCGCACACATGTAGCGTTCTCCGTCAGAATCGACCCTGCAAAGTTTCATCACAGGGCTTTCATAGACCATATTCGTAAAAAACTCTACGCTGTGTCTGCCGGAGAACTCCCAGTAATCAAGCATCTTGTCAAAGAACTCGTCCACGGTCATGATGCCATAGAGGCTGAGATAGCCGAAGGCCGCCCGTTCCATCTCAAAAAGGCCGCTGCTCTCGCCCTCCTCCAGGACAGCGTCTATGTGCGGAGAAACGACATCGCACAGATCCTTGGGAATCCAGACCTCCCTGAAATTCTCATCAGATGTGTCCGAACCCAAAAGCCTTACGGTTTCCAGAACTGACGGAAAATCCGGATAATCCAGATAGAGAGGGACTCCGGGGCCGGCATCCACCAGCCTTTTCAGGAGTCTGAGATCCCTTTCCAGCATTCTGCCGAGCCATTCGGCGGGCCGTTCGATTATGTATGCGCCAAGACGGTCCACAAACTCGTTCTTGCGGACCTTTGTCGGAACATCGGCACCGAAGTACTGGCGGATGTCTTCCAACTCGACTCTCGGGAAACTCTCAAGAGCCTTGACTATGGCGCTTCGCTTCTGTTTCATGACATGAAAGAAGGTACTATGATACTTGTTCAACGGGAAGTGGAGCATAGGAGAATCGAACTCCTGACCTTTTGAATGCCATTCAAACGCTCTACCAACTGAGCTAATACCCCATTGGGATTGCAAAGATAGGGAAAAAGTTTATATTCGCAAATTAATTTGGCGGAATCGTAAAAAAAGTCCGGACATTCGGACAGAACATCCGCGTCCGGACAATCCTCTAATCGAAAATCATCATGCCGGACCTGATTTCCCCTGCCAGGGCGGAGCCTTTCAGACGCTCCACGATCGCAAGGCCGAAATCCACAGCGCATCCCGGACCGCGCCCTGTGATCAGGTTCCCTGAACTGATGACCGTCACTCCCGGAGTGCCGACATATTCACCACCCTTGGCGATCGGAGCCGCCTCGAATCCGTCGTAGCAGGTGAATCTCTTTCCTTCCAGCGACGGGAGCTGCGAGAGCACAAGCCCCGGAGCAGCACAGATGGCCGCCAAGGTTCCGCCCTCGGCGTAATGACGCTTCATCAGCTCCACGAGCCTCACGTCCTCCGCAAGGTTCTTCGCACCCGGCATGCCTCCCGGAAACACCATCACATCCCTTTCGTTCGTACCTCCGAGTCCGGTCCTCTCATCAAACCGGCTACGGATCAGGTCAGCCGTCACCGGCACTCCATGCGCACCGGTCACAATCTCATCGTCATTGATCGAGACCGTGCTGACCTCGATCCCACCCCTGCGAAGGACATCCAGAGTGGCAAGAGCCTCGATCTCCTCGAAACCGTCGGCCAAAAAAATGTAGTTCCCTTTCATAAGGCGTTACTATTATATAATTAAGGAGAAACGCATCACGTTCCTCCTCTCCCGGTTGAGATATCAGGACTCGAACCTGAACTGGCAGAACCAAAATCTGTAGTGCTACCATTACACCATACCTCAATTCCGGTCGCAAATTTATTTATTTTCCAGCAATTCTGCAACCTCGTCGGACCATAAAGAGCAGGCTAAGTCAAACTTCCGTGAAAATATTTTGAATTTAACGGCAAAAGGATTAAATTTGCACTCCGTTTTGGAAATATAAAAAATATCAGATATGAAAAGGACATTTCAACCATCCAGACGCAAGCGCGTGAACAAGCACGGATTCCGTGAGAGAATGGCCACCGCCAACGGTCGCCGCGTACTCGCTTCCCGTCGCCGCCACGGACGCAAGAAACTGACAGTATCATCTGAGGACAGGTGGTAACAGTTCAGATGTTTTTCACGGGGCAGGTCTTATGGCCTGCTTTTTTTGTTCCATCAAGTGAGATCCGAATATGGACATCGACGAGAAATACATGACGGAGGCGCTGAAAGAGGCGCGGCTGGCCCAAGAGGAGGAAGAGATTCCGGTCGGAGCTGTCGTTGTGTGCCGGGGACGGATCATCGGCCGGGGACACAACATGACGGAGAGGCTGCATGACCCCACGGCCCATGCGGAGATGATCGCGGTCACGGCGGCCAGCGAGTCCACCGGCGGGAAATATCTTGGCGACTGCACTCTGTACGTCACCGTGGAGCCATGTCCGATGTGTGCCGGAGCCCTGAACTGGGCCCAGATCGGCCGCATTGTCTATGGGACCCCGGATCCCAAACGGGGATATTCATTGTACTCACCTTCCCTGCTCCACCCGAAGACCGAAGTCCGCGCCGGCATTCTCTCCGACGAATGTTCAGCCATGATGACCGATTTTTTCCGCGGCAAACGGCAATAAAAAAGAAGCGACCGACATCAGCCGGCCGCTTCTTTTTTATTCATAGAAAGTACGTACAATTACTGCTCGTCAGGACCTTGGTCATCCGGACCGTTCTGCGGACCCTGCGGACCGGCCTGCGGGCCGTAAGGATTCTGAGGTCCCTGCTGGGCTCCGGCCTGCGCGGCGCGGTTCATGTCCTCCGAAGCGGCGTTCCAGGCCTTGGTGAGTTCCTCGGAATACCTGTCGATCTCAGAGAGATTCTGGTTCTTGACAGCCTCCTTGAGAGAACCGAGTGCCGATTCGATGGCTGACTTCTTGTCAGCAGGAATCTTGTCGCCGTAGTCCTTGAGATTCTTGTCGGACTGGAAGCAGAGAGCGTCGGCGTTGTTGACCTTGTCAACTTTCTCCTTGGCCTCCTTGTCGGCGGCCTCGTTAGCCTTGGCCTCGTCACGCATCCTCTGGATCTCGTCATCGGACAGACCTGAAGAAGCCTCGATCCTGATGTTCTGCTCCTTGCCCGTGGCCTTGTCCTTGGCGGACACGTTCAGGATACCGTTGGCGTCGATGTCGAAAGTCACCTCGATCTGAGGTATGCCCCTTGGAGCAGGAGCGATCCCGTCAAGATGGAACAGGCCGATCTCCTTGTTGTCCTTAGCCATAGGACGCTCTCCCTGAAGCACATGGATCTCGACGGAAGGCTGGTTGTCAGCCGCGGTGGAGAACACCTGTGACTTGTGGGTCGGAATGGTCGTGTTGGACTCGATAAGTTTTGTCATCACGCCGCCAAGGGTCTCGATGCCGAGTGACAGAGGAGTGACATCAAGCAGAAGCACATCCTTCACATCACCTGCAAGCACACCGCCCTGGATTGAGGCGCCTATGGCCACAACCTCGTCCGGGTTGACGCTTCTGTTAGGCTCCTTGCCGAAGAACTCCTTGACAAGTTCCTGAACCTTAGGAATACGTGTGGAACCGCCAACGAGAAGAACCTCGTCAATGTCGGAGGCGTTCAGACCCGCATCCTTGAGCGCCTGGCGGCAAGGTTCGATGGATCTTTGGAAGAGGTTGTCGCAAAGCTGCTCGAACTTGGCTCTGGTGAGGGTCTTGACAAGGTGCTTAGGAATGCCGTCAACCGGCATGATGTAAGGCAGGTTGATCTCGGTCGAGGTCTGGTTGGACAGTTCGATCTTGGCCTTCTCGGCAGCCTCCTTCAACCTCTGAAGAGCCATAGGGTCTTTCTTCAGGTCGATTCCGCCGTTCTCGGCGGCAAATTCCTGCGCGAGCCAATTGATAATCTCCTGATCGAAGTCGTCACCTCCAAGATGCGTGTCACCATTGGTTGACTTGACTTCGAACACACCGCCGCCCAATTCAAGGATGGAAATATCGAATGTACCGCCACCAAGGTCATACACGGCGACCTTCATGTCCTTGTTCTTCTTGTCAAGACCGTAGGCGAGGGCGGCGGCCGTCGGCTCGTTGATGATTCTCTTGACATCGAGTCCGGCGATCTTGCCGGCTTCCTTCGTGGCCTGACGCTGAGAGTCAGAGAAGTAGGCCGGAACCGTGATGACGGCCTCGGTGACTTCCTGACGGAGGTAGTCCTCGGCGGTCTTCTTCATCTTCTGGAGAATCATCGCGGAGATCTCCTGAGGGGAGTAAAGCTTGCCGTTGATGTCCACGCGCGGAGTGTTGTTCTCGCCTTTGACAACCTTGTAAGGCACACGGGCTATCTCCTTCTGAACCTGCTCGTAAGTCTCGCCCATGAATCTCTTGATGGAGAAGACCGTGTTCTGAGGATTCGTGATGGCCTGACGCTTCGCAGGGTTACCGATCTTCCTTTCTCCGCCGTCGGTAAAGGCGACTACTGAAGGGGTGGTTCTCTCTCCCTCGTTGTTGATTATGACGGTAGGCTGGTTGCCTTCCATGACCGCAACGCACGAATTCGTGGTTCCAAGGTCGATACCAATGATTTTTCCCATATTCTTAATCTCCTTTTTTTCTATTTTCTGTTTCACCAGGCTCCGTTCCCGGAACCCGGACGCGGGGAGTATTATCGAATGTTATGCCATTTCCA
>CAVIGZ010000087.1:0-5792 GCA_963642565.1 Bacteroidaceae bacterium
ATCTCAGCGCAAGCAACACCGGCCTTTCTTCCGATGAAGTGCACAATGTGGCTCTGGCTACCGGTAAGCCGTCCGTATCTTCCGGATTCGGATCGTCCTCGATGGCTTCGTTCTTCACCAGAGAGACCTACAACTACGACAACCGCTATCTCGCCACCTACACTTACCGCTACGACGGCTCGTCCAACTTCGGACCGGACAACCGCTGGGCCGGATTCCATTCTCTCGCGCTGGCGTGGAGGTTCTCCAACGAGAAATTCTTCGCTCCGCTGATCAATGTGATCGACAACGGCAAGCTCCGTCTCGGATGGGGGCAGACCGGCAACTCCAGCATCGGTTCATACGCCTGGGGTGCGGCGATCTCACGCATGCCTTCCGCTCTGGGGATGGGCTTCCGTCCGGCCAACATGCCTAACACAGCCATCCGCTGGGAGAGTCAGGAACAGTACAATGTCGGGCTCGATCTCGGATTCCTCGGCGGCAAGATCAATCTTACGGTGGATGCCTACTACAAGAAGTCTGACGACATGCTGATGTCGATGCAGCTGCCTTCTTACATGGGTACCCAGGGCAACGGCTCATCCAAGCTCCAGGCTCCGAAAGGCAACTACGGAAGCATCGAGAACAAAGGTCTCGAAATCACGCTGGACACCCATCCTGTCACTTTCGAGAACTTCAGCTGGGACAGCAACTTCCAGATATCCTTCAACCGCAACAAACTCCTCAGCCTCACCGACACGGAGAATGCTTCTCTCATCGGCTACGGTCAGTGGAGCGATGTCGTCTGCGTGTCCGAGATAGGAAAGTCGCTGTACAACTTCTACGGCTACAAAGTGGTCGGCGTGTACAAGGATCTCGATGACATAGAGAATTCTCCGAAGCCTGTCAAGTATCCGTCTGACGGCGTGTACAGCAGAGGCAACACCGTCTGGGTGGGAGACCTCAAATATGAGGACGTCAACAAGGACGGCGTCATTGATGAGAACGACCGTACGGACATAGGTTCGCCTCTGCCGAAGTTCACTTTCGGATGGACGAACACGTTCCGGTACAAGAATCTTGACCTCAGCATTTTCCTGAACGGTTCCTATGGCAACAAGGTGATGAACTACAATGCCATCACCCTCACTCACATGAACAGCTCCTGGACCAACCAGCTGAACAGCGTCTCCGGCCGGGCGCGGCTTGAGCCGATCGACGCGAGCATAGTGTATGCCGACGGCAGCAAGTGGTATGACCACATCGACAATGTGCGGGTGAAGAATCCGGGAACGAAGATCCCTCACTCTTCCATCCAGGATCCTAACGACAACGACCGCATCAGCGACCGCTATGTGGAGGACGGTTCTTATCTCAGAATCAAGAACATCACTCTCGGGTACACATTCCCCAAGTACATCGTGAACAAGATCAAGGTGGAAAACGTCAGAGTATATGTCAATATCCAGAACCTCTACACGTTCACCGGATATTCCGGCTATGACCCTGAGGTCGGAGCGAGCACGCAGGATTCTTCCGGTCTTACCTATGGTCTGGACAACGGACGTTATCCTTCTCCTACGATGTATTCATTTGGTCTGAACCTTACATTCTAAGTGCTTGAATATGAAACTTACAAATATAATCAAAAGCTTGTCCGCCGCAGCGCTGGCGCTGACCGCCATCTCTTGCGAGGAGTTTCTCAACCGCCCGGCGGAGGACAGCTACAATGTGGAGAATTTCTACAAGGACGACACGCAGTGCGAGCAGGGTGTCAACTACCTGTACAACTCGCCTTGGTATGATTTCCAGCGCGGATTCATAAAGATCGGCGAGGTGATGTCCGGCAACATGTATTGGGGGGACAGCCCATACCTGAGCTTCACCACCAACGGTACGGATGTGGATCTGGTGAACATGTCCTATTCGCTGTGGGCTGTCAACGGGCATGCCAACACCGTCATAGACAATATTCTGAACTCAAGCGGACCTTCGCAGGCATGCAAAAACAAGTGCATCGGAGAGGCTCTGACCTGGAAGGCGTTCGCCTATTTCTTCATGGTGCGCACATTCGGAGAGGTCCCTATCATCCACAACAACACTGACCTCATCACTTCCGGCACAGTCAATCAGGTGCAGAAGGTGCAGAAGGCTGATGTGTACGAGTACATCATCATGACTCTCGAGAAGGCGATGGAACTCCTCCCGAAGAAGACATCCGGATTCGCCGACTACGAGCGTATCGACTACTATGCCGCGGAGGCTCTTCTTGCCAAGGTGTATCTTACCAAAGCCGGACTTGGCGGCACGCTCAGCGCTGAAGACCTTTCCAGTGCGGCGAAATATGCAAAGGATGTCATTGACAATTCCGGCAGGACATTGACTCCGGATTATGAAGACGTGTTCCGTCTGAAAGGGTTCAACGAGACAGGCGAGTGCCTCATATCCTGGCTGTGGAGCGCAAGCCGGGAGCCTTGGACGCAGCAGAATACGCTCCAGAGCGACCTGGCTATGGTCGGATTTGATGAGCTCGGGGACTGCTGGGGCGGTTATTACGGGCCTTCGGTTGACCTGCAGGAGGCGTTCGGGGAAATCGCAACTGCGGCTCCGGGCTATCCGAGGGTCTATAAGGATGTCAGGCGCCATGCCACGATGATGCTTCCCGGCGATGTATATGACTATTTCTGGACGGACAAGACATACGACGGGACGAACAAGGGCTTTGACTATCTCCGGTTCATCTATGACAAGGACGGTTACGGCAAGGGAGGCCCGGGCGGTATGCTCCAGTGCAATACCGGATCCAACAATGTCAAGAATCTTTGCGGAGACAAACAGGATCACATTTCCGCTCTCGGGATTGAACCTGATAACATGGCAAACCAGCTGCCGACGCATATTCTCCGTCTGTCGGACATATATCTGGTTTATGCCGAGGCTGTTGTGAATACGGACAATGCGGCGGCCAAGGAATATGTGAACAAGGTGCGCGAACGTGCCGGAGCTGATGCTCTGGAGACCGTGACCTGGGACGACATCTGGAAAGAGCGCCGTCTGGAACTTGCCGGAGAAGGTGACCGCTGGTATGACTATGTGCGCCGTTCGTATTATGACGTGGATGCCTGCATAGCGGAGCTCAAGGCTCAGAAGCGTTCTTATTGGAACGGTCTGGACGATGTGTGGAAGACCTGGATAGGGGAGAAGTTCGACTATTCCGGGACGTGGGACGCAAGCAAGGTCACATACAATGCCCAAGATGACAATCCAAATGTGACTGCGTCCAGCTTCACTCTTCCGTTCCCGTCGGAGGATGTCGTGTTCAACAAGAATATGGCCTCGGGTGCCGAGGCTGTCCATGTGGATGTCCGCACGGAATACACCTACAACTTTTAGTCAACGAGAAAAATGAACATTATGAACAAATATCTGAACATGCTGGCGGTTCCGGCTCTGGCGGCCATAGGCCTGGCCTCCTGTGACAGGGTGGACTACCCTGACCGCTATAGGGTGGCCGACGGTCATCCGACGGTTTACTCCGTCCGGTATGCCGACAGGGACCTGACCATCACCAGTGCCTATATGGACGAGGTGGTCTGCCTTCTGGGCGACAATCTCAGAAGCGTGAAAGAGTTGTGGTTCAATGACCAGAAGGCCACGCTCAATACAAGCTACATCACCGACAACACTCTTATAGTATCTGTGCCGAAGGTGCTTCCGGAGAAGCAGACGGACAAGATCTACCTCATCGACAGCGAGACGGACACGACCTCACTCGATTTCAAGGTCATGCCTCCAGTTCCGGTGGTGAGCGCGATGTCGTTCGAGTATGCCGAGCCTGGCGAGAGGGTCACCATCACCGGCAACTATTTCTACGATCCGATGACTGTGGAATTCACCGGAGCCGAGGCTGTCGAGATTTCGAACAAGACATTCTCATCGTTTGACGTCGTGATTCCTGCGAATGCGCAGCCGGGCAGGATTAGGGTGACTACGGAATCCGGTATCGGCCAGTCCGCGTTCATGTACAAGGACGACAGGGGGATGCTCTTCACCTTCGATGATGCCAGGACCGGTGTCAACGCCTGGCACAAGGCGACCATCCAGGAAGATGCCAATTCGTTCAGCGGCAAGTACCTCCAGCTCTACTACGACAAGGAGAACGCTCTCAAGGCGGACGGTACGGACTGGGCTGATGACGGCTACCACTTCGAATATTGGCCGGGCAACTGGAATGATCCTGAGACATTCGATGATCCGGCGGGAGTGAAGCTCACCGATGTGGTGGATTTCTCCGACTACTCCAACATGTCAGTCAAGTTCGAGATGCGCATTCCTTCCGACCATCCTTGGACAGGATGTCCGATGCAGATATATTTCGCAAGCACGAAGTTGTGCACCGTGGGCACGGCGAACAACAGCTATTTCCACGATGACAAGATCTCGCTTCCTCGCGCCCTGTACAGACCTTGGCTTTCGACAGGTTCGTTCGACACGGGCGGAAAATGGATTACCGTGACTCTTCCGATTGCAAGCGAGTTCATCTGGTACTGGGATGGCGAGAAGGCTACCGGAACGCTCAACAAAGACTCGTTCGCCGGCATGGAGATCTTCTTCGCTGCAGGAAAGGCTGCAGGAAGTCCTTGTACTCCAATGGTTCAGATAGACAACATCAGGGCTGTCCCTAACAAATAACAGGAGGAAACCGATCATGAAAAAAAGCATATTTAGATTTTCGGCATTGTCGGCGCTTGCCGCCGCATTGACGCTGTCGGTCTCCTGCAGCAATGAGGAACTCGACACCGATCAGTATTCAAAAAGTCAGGTAAAGCTTGTCTCCTACGGCCCGAATCCCGTGATGCGCGGCGGAACATTGACATTCGTTGGAAGCAATCTGGACAAGATTGTCGAGGTTACTGTTCCCGGGGTGGATCCTATCACGGCCATAGAAGTCGTGAAAGAGGGCTTCCAGAGCGAAATCAGAGTGGCGCTTCCGGCTGAAGGCCCGGAGGTGGGCTCTGTCTCCCTCAGGACATCGGGCGGCAAAGTGTTCACCACCGAGACGGAACTTACCTACAGCGAGCCTATCGTGATAGAGAGCTTCTCTCCGGCGAAGGCATATCCTCGGGATGTGCTGACCCTGAAAGGAGACTATATGAATCTGGTGAAGACCGTCACTTTCGAGGGCGGGACTTCCGTGGCGGTCGAGAACATCGACAGGCACAATGCCAAGGTCACGGTCCCTTCATCTGCCGTCACCGGCAGGATAGCGCTCTCCGATGAGGGCGAGATAGCCAACATCATCTATTCCGGGGATGAACTTCAGATAGGCGATCCTACGGTATCTTCAGTGAACGCTGATGCATGGAAGCCGGGCGAGACCGCTACCGTGAAGGGTAAGTATCTGGATATGATCGAGGAGATCCGTCTTGCCGGAGATGTTACGGTCGGGATAGAAGACCTGGCGGTCTCCAAAGACTTCGGGAGCCTGACTTTCACCGTTCCTGCCGGAATGGAATCCGGAAAGGTGACAGCTGTAAGCTATGCCGGCAAGGAGTTTGAGGCCGGCTCTGCGGAGATGGTCGTTCCGACCGGGCTTTCAGTTTCCCCGTCTTCCGTCACATTCGGCGAGGCGATCACGATCTCGGGCAAAGATCTCGATGTAGTGACGTCCGTCACCTTCCCTAATGCCGACGCCATCACGGAATTCACTCTGTCTGACGGCAAGATAAGCGTGGACGTACCGCGCGAGGCGAGGGGCGGGGACATCGCCCTTGCAATGGCCAGCAAAGACACGGTGACGGTCGCCTATACTC
>CAVIGZ010000088.1:0-5727 GCA_963642565.1 Bacteroidaceae bacterium
TCAGGTTTCATTCTGAAGTTGTCAATAAGAACCTTGTGGTGTCCCCAAGGTATTGAGAATATGGCTTTCTCTAATTTATCCCCAAGTTGGGGATAAATTGCAAGGTATTGGTTATAAGTCGAGTAGAAGTATTTCATATATGTCAGATTAGTGACGGAAAACCCTTTTGTATCAGGTATTCCTTGCCTGAGGTCATAGCTGAGGCGTTTGAAAAAGCCCTCTCCCCATCGACTCTCCGCTTTCTTCTCCTTAATGTCCTTCCCGAGACTCCAGTAATACCGCAGCACTGCTTCATTGATTTTTAATGCCGCCTTGATTTGGCTGCTGCGGTATCTCTGTATAAGTTGTCGAACCCACTCGACCTGCGGCGGGATGCCATGCGAGAGGGCGAAGCAGACGAAAGTGCGACTTTTTCAAGTGTGCCCTATGCCGCGGGGCAGAGTCCCGCAGCCGCGCTCTGACGTGCCGCGCAGGCATCGGCGAGGTGTTGCTGAGTATGGCTGCCGGGACGCCTACGGTGCCGGAAACAGGATTTGCGAAAGTGATGCGGATTTGCGATATTTGAAGGAAATTCAGGAGGCGGACCGGAACTTGCTTTTTCGAAAGCGGACGGGAGGACCCGGAGACAATAAATGACTGAATGAACATGCGGAGGAACAGCGGATGGATAATACACGTGGCGATCTGGGCGGTGATCCTGGCGATGCCGTTCTTTTCGCCGCAGCCGGGCAGGCCGCTGCATGGCGGGCTGGACTATTCACGTTTCCTGCCGGTGACGGTCTCGTTCGTCATCGTGTTCTACACCAACTACCTGTTTCTGATAAAGCACTTCCTGTCCAACAGGCGGTTCGGGGCGTTCCTGTTCTGGAATGCGCTTCTGATCGCCAAGGTAAGCATAGCCGTCCATCTATTTTTCAGGTATGTCATCTCCCCCGGTGCCACCCCGCCGCCTCCCTCCACACTCGACTCGATCAGTTTCTCAGTCCGCAACACGGTGATCTACCTGACGGTGGTGGGGATAGCGGTGGCCGTCAGGATGACCTCCGAGTGGTACAGCAACGAGGCGCAGCGCAAAGAGATCGAGAAAAGCCAGGCTGAGGCCGAACTGGCAAACCTCAAGAACCAGGTCAACCCGCACTTCCTGTTCAACACCCTGAACAACATCTACTCGCTGATCCAGATTGACCCGGCCGAGGCACAGAAGGCCGTCCACGACCTCAGCGGAATGCTGCGCTACGTCCTCTACGAAAGCCGGAATGACACCGTTCCGCTCTCGAAGGAATGTGAATTTCTCAAGGAATATGTCAAACTGATGGGCGCCCGGCTGACTTCGGGAGTGAATTTAAGCGTCACCATACCGGACTCTACGTCAAACCGGCAGATAGCTCCGCTGCTCTTCATCCCGCTTGTCGAGAACGCCTTCAAGCACGGCATCAGCGACACGGCTGAATCCTTCATCAGAGTCGGACTCAAGGAGGATGGCGAATATGTCGTCTGTCTCGTCGAGAACAGCTGCTTCCCAAAAGACGACACCGACCGGAGCGGCTCGGGAATAGGCATAACGAACCTAAGGCGAAGGCTGGATCTGCTCTATCCGGGAGCATATTCATTTGAACTTGGCAGGGTGCAGAGCGTTTACCGCTGCCTGCTCAGAATCAAGACCGGAACATGAACACCATCAGCTGCATAGTCGTTGATGATGAACCGTTGGCCGTCAGGCTGATGGAATCGTACATCGCGAAGACTCCGTTCCTTTCGCTCAAGGGAAGCTTCACGGGAGGCACGGCGGCATGGTCATTCCTTCAGGACAATCCGGCGGACCTGCTTTTCTGCGACATCCAGATGCCGAACCTCAGCGGGATGGAACTCTCGAAGATGCTCCCCGAAAAGACCAGAATCATATTCACGACCGCATTCAGTGAATATGCCGTCGAGGGATTCCGGGTGCGGGCGCTGGACTACCTTCTCAAGCCCATTTCCTACGATGATTTCCTCGGCGCGGCGCTCAAGGCGAAGGAATATTTCGAACTCTCGGAAAAACAGGCAGCGGAACATGTCGCCGCGACTCAGGAACGGAAAATTAAAAGCATTTTCGTCAAGACCGAGTACCGCCTCCAGCAGATTGACCTCGACAGGATCACCTACATCGAAGGCCTGAAGGACTACGTGAAGATCCACCTGAACGACGGCTCAGATCCGATCCTCTCCCTGATGCGCCTGAAAGCCCTTGAGGACACCCTTCCGAAAGAGGATTTCGTCCGCGTCCACAAATCCTTCATCGTCCGTCTGGACCGCATCGAGGCCATAGAGCGCAACCACATCCTCATCGGCCGGGACCGCATCCCCATCGGAGAGTCATACCAAGCCATCCTCTATCAGGCGCTCTCCGGCACCGCCCTTATGCCGGGCAAGTGACAGTCCTGATCTGAAGCCTACACCCATGCGGATGGAGAGATGATCTCAGCCCGCGGAGACACTTCGCACCTCAGAACGCCTTGGACAACACGTCCCCGATGACCTGCGGAAAATGTTCCATCTCAAGGACGTGTTCCTTGGCGGCGATGTCTTCGGGAGTGTCATCGGGATTGATCGGAGTGCGGAACTGAGCGATGATCCCGCCGCCGTCCACCTTTCCGCTCACCCAATGCACGGTCATTCCGGTCTCGGACTCCCCCGCCGCCTTGACGGCCTCGTGGACATGATGGCCGTACATCCCCATCCCGCCGAACTTCGGGAGAAGGGCCGGATGGAGGTTGATCATCCTGCGGTCATATTCACGGATCAGGAAATCCGGGATGACAAGAAGGAAGCCGGCAAGCACTATGAAGTCGATTGAATATTCCTTCATCAGCGGCAGAGCCACTTCCTCCCGGTTCAATTCCGCCTTCGGCAGCACGCGCGTCGGTACTCCGAGCCTTTCGGCCTTCTCCAAGGCCGGGATTCCGGCCTTGTTAGCCACCACCAACGCTATGCGCACCTTGTCGGAGCCGTTGAAGTACCTGATTATGTTCTCACAGTTCGTGCCACCGCCGGACACGAAGATCGCCAGATTTATCATATTCATTAACAATTATTTATCATCAGATGCCGGCATACGGCGGATGTTGATGTCGCGCTGCGGGAACGGGATCTCGATGTCGGCCTTGTTCAAGGCGTTGTAGATCCGCTCGTTGGCTGCGGCGATGTAACCGGTGCGCTGCTCCACCAGGATGTACTGCTTCACCACCAGATCCACGCTGCTGTCGCCGAAACCGTTCAGCACCACCTGGATTCCGTACTTCTCCTCGACAACCTGACGGCCGAATCTGTCCGGCTTGCACAACGGAGCCAAAGCCTTGAGAATCACCCTCCGGGCATGCTCGACATCCGTGCCGTAAGCCACACCGACAGGCAGGCCGAGGAACTCGTAAGAATTGTTGCGCGTCAGGTTCCTGAAGTTCTTGGCGAACAGGGAACTGTTCGGGAAGGCCATTATGCTGCCGTCCGTGGCCTCGATCTGGGTACTCTGGTAGGTGATGCTGTCCACCTTCCCGCGGATGCCGTCACACTCTATGTAGTCCCCCACACGAAGACGTCCGGACATCAGCTGCACGCCGTAGAAGAAGTTGTTCAGGATGTCCTTCATCGCGAAGCCGAGACCGGCGGCCAGACCGGCGGTGATCACGGACAGGGATTTCGTCGGGATGTTCAGAAGCGAGATGGTCACTATGAAATAGGTACCCCAAGCCAGAATCCCGATCACATTGTTCGCAAGAGTCAGGTTCAATTCGCTTTCCCGGATCAAGGAAGCCCCTGTCTGCCGGAGGGTCCTGCGCAGCTTGCAGATCCTGTAGAGAGCCCTTGCCACATAGCAGACGTACTTGAAGACATAAAACAGGCCGACAGCCAGAACTATCTTGGACACGGACAGATGCAGATACTCGTAATTGAAGAACGGGTAGAAGAACATGTCCATGCAGATCTCCGTCAGATCGAACACCTCTGAGGCCATGTAGAGACAGAACGGAATCGACAGCAGATAGAACACAGGAATGCAGACCATCTCCACAAGGTCATAGAGCCATGTGACAAGGATGAACGAGCCTCTGTCCTTCCCGACATCGTTCCGATGCCTGAGCCTGTAGGCGCGCACAAGGACATCAACCCTTCTGCGGCGGTACTTTCCGAGAAGGTCATCAAATGCGACAATCAGCTGAAGCACCGTCAGTTGGAAAATCCACCAGATGTAAACCTGCAAACCAAGCAGACTGTAACCCACAATGGAAATCACAAAAGTGATGGCTGTCACGACAAACGACGCAATGGCGTAGGAATTGTCGCTCTTCGGCACCTTCGAAGCGTTGCGGTGGATGGAAGCCCACTGCCAAAGACCGAACACCACAAGAAGAGGCGGGAAGACCAGCGCGATCAGGCTGTTGGGTATGAATATGATTCTGAACGTGATGACCAGCAGTCCCATCAGCATGATCGGAGTGTAAACACGCATTCCGTAGTTGATCTGGTTGCTGTCGTGGCGGATAAGAAGCGAGGTCAGAACCGCGATCAGCAGCAGGGCGAACTCTATCAGCAGCCCGGCCGCCATCGTGAAGAAATGCGAGGTCAAGGAGATGTTTCTGGCGACAGCGATGACGACCACGAACAGAATCGCCGCCCCAAGCATGAATATGGCCGCCTCCCTCTTGCGGAACCACTCCGTCCTGAAGAACTTGACACGGCGCATCAGCATCTTGACAATCAGCATGCTGAGCAGCGTGGCGATCGCGAGGTAGATCAGCACCATGAACGAGAACCCGATGACCATCGGGCCGCGCCACTCGCTCTTCACATCCGTGAAATAAGCCCTGCCGTACTTGTCGTTGAAATCCTTCACCGCCCTCGACGAGTATGACTTCAAGTTCGTCAGGATCTTCCAGTAATTGTCCTGCCCCTCGATGAATATCTTCTTCTGGACCATCTTGTAGCGGTCCTGCGCATAGTCGTAGGCCTCTTTCAGCCGCCTGTCGGTGGTCTCGTAGTAGTCATTGTCCTCGATCATGTGGTCCCGGATGTCCGTGAACATCTTCAGAAGCCTTGTGGAATAGAAAAGGCAGCTGTCCCTCGCCACCTGCGAAAGACTGTCCAGATGGAAGGAATCGTGCGCATGTTCCTCTTCCAATCCGACAAAATGACTGTGCCCCGCATGCTCGGGATCGTCCGAATGGGCGGACGTGTAGGAGTCGTTCGGAAGAAGATGGCTCTGAAGCGTCGAGGCCAGAGAGTCCAGCAGCGCCGGACCTCCGAGGCTGTCCGGCAACTCGACCAGTTCAGGAGGGAGCACCTTCAGAGCCATGACCAGCCTGTCGTACCGGTCAATCTCCACATTGAGGTAGGAGATGATGTTGTCGTACGGCATGCGGCTCTGCGTGAAGTTGTGGTACTGGTCGGTGACCTGCTGCAAGGCGTAGGTGAGGTCAAACGTGAAATCCTGCTTCTGCGAGTAAAGCATCAGCGACAGCTCGTTGCAGCTCTGGATGAGATGCACAAGTTCCTCATGCTGCCTGTCATCCTGAAACTCGAATGACATCTGGTTCCTCTCCATCTCGGAGTATGCCTTGCGAAGTTCATAGCGCAGCACCTGAAGCGTCTGAGCCAGATCCTTCTCGTTGAAAACAGCCCTGGATGAAACCGCTGCGGCCAGAAACAGCGCCGCCGTCAAAATTATTCTTTTGAATATTCTCATTTTATTTC
>CAVIGZ010000089.1:0-5499 GCA_963642565.1 Bacteroidaceae bacterium
AGCATTTTCTGCAAATAATACAAGCGGCTTAGGATAATAATTTGTTGATTTTCAGACAATTTTAGCTTTAGCAGGGACGACTACATAGTGTGGCAAGGTGTGGAGACATCCCACGGATATATGTTTAACAGTCATCATTATTTAGGTGCTGGCATAGGGGCGTTTTTTCTGCCTCTTGATAAGGTTCCTGCCTTTGGAAGAGTCTTCGCTGAGTACAATGTCTATTTCCGTGAAAAGGACAGCACGCCTACTGCAGGAATGAAAGCCGGATTTTGTCATGCCATAAATTATAACAATGACTGCAAGTTCCGTAACGCCGCAGAGTTAGAGCCGTCCGTTGGTTGGAGTTGGACGCTGAAATCAGGCAAAGGCCTATTATTAGGTTTGGCCTATCCATTTTATGTGACATCCAAGCCTAACACGAATGTGTCAATCTACGGAATGCCGAAAATCTCATTCGGTATTGAGTTTTAGTCGGACTGCTTGCATCTGAACTGACCTGTCCAAGCCTTTCTTGATAATTGTGAATCAAGAAAGGCTTTTCTTGTTGTATCTTAACGTGAGTTCGATGAAATTTAATTAGTTGAACATTAAGAAAATATCTAAAGTTTAATCGACAATGACAAAGTTACGGTATTTTTCTGTATGGCGGTGATAATGTATGAGTATTTCTCCGGGAAACCAGCCCTGTCCATCGTCACTGACCGTCAGGACATGATCTTCCAGAAATTCATGGCCTCCCTGCACAAGAACTACACAAAGAACCGTCAGGTGACGTTTTACACCCGGGAGAACTGCCTCTCTCCCAGATACTTCTCACGCATAGTCAAGGACAAGACCGGACGCTCCGCCAGGGAGTGGATCTCAGCCGTCGTGATTGATGAGACCCTCCTCCTGCTGGAAGATCCCGAGAACAGCATCAAGGACATCGCCTTCAAGCTAGGTTTCCCCAACCAGTCTTTCTTCGGCCGCTATTTCCTGAAGTACCACGGTCAGACCCCGTCCGCTTACCGGACCACATTCCTCGCCGACCAGGCCGCCGGCAATAACGCCTAAAAAAGCTGTTTAAAAATGGTTTCCGTATTTGCTCATGCGGATTTTTTGAGACTGTTTCGGCTTTGGAAGAGTATGTTTGAAAGTGTTTCTAATGTTATTATCATCACGCCGTAAAAATAGCAACATTGTGAATAGTAACCAATCTTTATCTTGGTTTATTGTTCAAAATATCACTGTTCTTGCTGCATGTTCCTGAGCAGGGACGCAGCCACACTTGCGAAAGTTGAATAATTTTGATTTAGAAGCTGTTTTGATTTGTTTGTTTGAAGGGTAAGAGCAAGCTCTTTCCCTGCTACTCACCTCGGCAATCCGAACAAGTTCGATTGCACTCGGTTCGGGCGCCGGGTTGAGAGTGAAAAACTTCAGGTTCGACCGCTTCTTCCAAGGAAGATAGCGGTGCTATCTGACTGAAGAAGCGGGAAGAAGATGAAGATTTTTCACCTCAAAGAACATTTCAAACAAATCAAAACAGCTTCTTAGTGATCGATTGTCATTCGCCAAGTTTGACAGCGACAGCTGTGCCGTGATAGTCAACGGTCACGCCCTTAAAGGCCTTCGGATAGGCGGCAGCGTTCTCCGGGGTGACAAGCACGACATTGAAGCGCCGGTCGGTCAGCATGCCCGGGAACTCACCCTTGCGGTCGCCGATGGTGAGGATCCGTGCGGAGTCATCGTAGGTGAACCCTATCGTTGAATATGCTCCCTTCTCGTAGTTGTAGTTGACGTTCTCGTCCTCGTAAAGGGTGAACGAGCCGTCCTTTCCTGCATAGACATAGAGGTCTATGACATCGGCCGGCTTTTCGTCGGACCATTGGATCTGCGGACCGAACGGAATGACGGAACCGGCGCGGACGTACAAAGGGACATATTCATAAGGAGCCTCCACCGTCAGGGTCTGCCCTCCGGAAATGAACCTGCCGGAGTAGAAGTCGTACCAGCCCTCGCACTGAGGGAAATAGACGCTGCGGGAGCGGGCTTTGTATTCAGAGACAGGACAAGGCATCAGGGCCGGGCCGAACATCCACTGGTCGCTGATGTCAGCCACGTTCCGGTCTGCCGGGAAATCCATCGGAAGACCGCGGAGAATTGTGTAGTCATCAAAATGCACGGCTCCGGTCAATGAATAGAGATACGGCATCAGGCGGTAACGCAGCTTCATGTAATAAAGGATGCTTGAATATGTCGGTGTCCCTTCCGGAGCGATGTTCCAGATCTCCCTTCTCGGCCATTGTCCGTGGGTGCGGAACAGAGGCACAAAGGCTCCGAACTGATGCCAGCGTGTCTGAAGTTCCCGCCATTCCTCAAGGTCAGGAGTGACCTTGCCGGTGTTGTCGTAGGTTGAGACCGCGGCCGTGAACTTGTCCATCACGCTGAATCCGCCGATGTCCATCCCCCAGAAAGGCACTCCGCTCATCGAGAAGTTCAGTCCGGCGGCCATCTGGGCTCGCATGTCGTTCCAGCAGGTTCCGATGTCCCCGCTCCATGTGGCCGTCGAGTATCTTTGCAGACCCGCGAAGCCGCTTCTCGTCAGCAGGAACACCCTCTTGTCCGGATCCAGCCCGCGCTGGCCGTTGTAGATGGCATCTGCATTGACAAGGGAGTAGGCGTTCAGGTACTCCGTCGAAGGACCCAGAGCGGTAGGGGTCGTCAGAGCCTTCTGATACTCCATAGGCAGACAGTCGCGCAGGTTCGGTTCGCTGGCGTCCATCCACCAGGCGTCGATCTTGCGACCGTACTTCGAGTACAGATTCTCGTCCATCTGACGCCAGAACATCTTGCGTCCTCCTTCAGAATAGGCATCATAGAATGACTCCACGTGACCGAGCCAGTCTTTGAGACTGTCTTTCTCGGCCAGAGCATAGACATGGCCGGCCGCCTTGAGTTCCTTGTAATTGTCCGTGTTGACGTAGAATTTCGGCCACACGCTGATCATGAAACGACCGTGCATGGCATGCACGTCATCCAGCATCTTCTCCGGATCCGGGTAGCGGTCCGGGTCAAATTCATGGCTTCCCCACTGGTCATCCTTCCAGTACTGCCAGTCCTGGACGATGTTGTCCACGGGGATGTTCCTGCGCCGGAGTTCGGCCAGCGTTCCGACCAGATCCTCCTGAGTGCTGTAGCGCTCGCGGCTCTGCCAGAACCCCAGCGCCCACCTCGGCATCACCTGAGCCTTGCCGGTGAGGGTTCTGTAGCCGGAGATCACCTCGTCCATGTCACCGCCGGCGATGTAGTAGTAATCCAGTTCAGGACTCATCTCCGACCAGAATGAGAAACGGCCCTGCTGAGCCTCCGCCCTCGGCTCAGCCACCCTCAGGCCTATGTAGGAGACATCCCCGTCCGGTCTCCAATTGACAGTGACCGGAGTTTTCTCGCCTTTTTTCAGGCTGACCGTGAACTTGTAGGAGTTCGGATTCCAAGCCGGTCTCCAGCGTTCGGAAACAACCTCCCTGCCGCCGATGGAGACGCTCTGGAAACCGGCATAGTAAAGTATGAAATGGTACTCGGCGTCCCGCGGAGCCTCGATGAAGCCTTCGTAAGTCACTTTGGCTCCTTTCAGCGGGATCTTCGGGAGATTCGGGATCACCCATTCATTCTCATAGTACAGGGAATCCTCCTGCCTTATGACAGGATCACCGGAGGCAGGGGCGTAAGTCCCTGTCAGACCACCCTCACTACCATCCTTGCCGTAGAGTTTGAATGCATTGTTCAACTGCACATAAGGCTTCGGATTGCCCCAGCGGCTCAGCGAATAGTTGTCAACCAGCACCCCGTAGCCCCTGCTGCTGACCACGAACGGGATGGAGACCTTGGTGTTGTACTGGAACAGTTCCTCGTTGCCTCCCTTGTGGTTGAACTCCAGAGACTGATGCTGCCCGAGGCCGTAGAACGCCTCGTCCTCGGGAGAATCAAAAGTGAAGAGCGATGAATATTCCTTCCGGCCCTCGACCGTTATGGGTGTGAAAGACATCGTGTTGCCGTCCAGAACATTCACACCGTTCCTGTCCGCGAAGGAGACAGCTCCATCCCTGAGCCGGACCGTGGCCGTCACAGAGGCTGTGGCGACAGACACCGTGCTGTCAGTGGAGCTTACGGTGAATCCGGTCTTGACCTCCGAAGGAACAATGACGAGACTTTCCCTGTCCGCGAATCCGGACTCAGGAGTGGCGGTGACCCTGACAAGATTGTCACCCTTCACCTGAAGCCGCACCAGCGCCGGCCCGTCCGCCGTCCGGTCTGTGACACGGACAGTGATTCCGTCAGCGTTCCGATTCCAGTCTTGACCGCCACATCCCCAAACCGCGGCGAGAGCCAGTGCGAACAAAATGATCCTATCAGATTTCATTGTGGTTAAAGCATTGATTATTAATTAGTATTTTTCACAAACTTACACAAATAATCCTAAAGGAAGATGTCCGTTCTCCAACTCCCGCAAAAAAAGCCCATCATTTGTCAAAAAAATACAGGTTTCATCTTCACTGGCGTTCCTGTTCAAACATCTGAATATTTTCAGAACATGCGATTTAGAAACCTTCAAAAAATAACCTGCACTCTGTAGTCATTGGTGAAGTTATTGAAGGCTGCGACTATCTTATGTCTTATGGAGACAGCCAACTTTCAATAAACAAGCACAATAAAAAGAAAAAGAGTATGATTTACGGCTACATCAGAGTCAGCAGCGACAAACAGACTGTCGAGAATCAGAGGTTTGAAATCAACAACTTCTGTACGAGGGAATCTATAAGCATTGACGGTTGGATTGAAGAGACTATAAGCGGCACCAAGAACTATAGTAAGCGTGAGCTGGGGAAACTCCTGAATCGGGTTCAAAAGGATGATTTGATCATCTGTGCCGAACTGTCCCGTCTGGGGCGCAATCTCTTCATGATTATGGAAATTCTCAACATCTGTATGACCAAGGAATGCAGAGTTTGGACCATCAAAGACAACTACCGGCTTGGGGAAGACATCCAGAGCAAGGTGCTGGCCTTTGCTTTCGGCCTGTCTGCGGAAATCGAGCGAAACCTTATCAGCCAGCGAACAAAAGAGGCGCTGGCCAGGAAGAAAGCCGAAGGAGTGGTTCTCGGAAGACCGGTCGGGCGAAAGACTGAAGAGGAAAAGTATAAGTTGTACCCCAAGCGGACACTTATCGTAGAATTGCTCCGGGCCGGGGTCTCGCAGCGGAAGATTGCCAAGATTTGCAAGGTGGACCGGAACACCCTGGGGCGGTATATCCACACGTTTCTGAAAGAATAGGACCTGTTGTCATCTTAAAGATATTGCCTATCTTTGTGGTGTAAATTTTGGTCATAAATGTCAAAAGTTTTAGATAGTGTATGTATATAGCACGAAATCAATATCTTGAAAAACTGAAATCAGCGAGAAATAACGGCCTTATCAAGATTGTGACCGGATTGCGACGCTGCGGGAAGTCCTATCTTC
>CAVIGZ010000090.1:0-5044 GCA_963642565.1 Bacteroidaceae bacterium
AAAAAAGCATTTATCACTAGGAGTAACAATTAACGTTTTTATTTATCATTCAATTTTGTTTTTAGCTATGAACAAAAAATTTAAGAATTTGTTCCTTGCGGGTGCTCTTGCATTGGGCCTCGCAGGTGTAGCCGTGTCCTGCACGGACTACAGCAAGGACATCGATGAGCTGCGCGACGAGAACGCGGAACTCAAATCGACTGTCAAGGCGCTTCAGGACAAGCTCGACGCCGGTCTGAGCATCAAGAGCGTCACGCCTGTCACCGACGGTTTCACGATCACCTTCAGCGACGGTTCGTCCTACACCATCAAGAACGGTAAGGACGGCAATGACGGCAATGACGGTGACAAGGGAGACAACGGTTACTTCAAGTACTACGTCCCTGGGGAGAACGGCCTGTGGATCGAGTATTCGACCGAGAATCCTGACGGAAAGGAGACCACAATCTCCTGCCTTCCTTCCGCTTCCGGTGCGGTGACCGCCAAACTGAGCAAGGACGGCAAGACCCTCACCCTTTCGGGCCTGGAGGGTACCGACGGAGACTTCGTCCTGAGCCTCAAGGCTGAGCTGTCCTCCCTCGTGTTCGTCCCTGAACTCTACGTGGACGGAGTCGCCGCCACCGAGTACACCTATTTCGAATACGATGCGCGTAAGGGCATAAATGCCTCAGCAGCAACCGGAACTATTGTTAGCGATAATGGCGCAAAGTACAACCTCCCGGCATCCGTAGCCACCGGAGCATGGTGGGACTACGATTGGGATGGCGACAAGGAGGACCAGATAATCAATCCTGTCTTCCCTGTCAGCTACAAGCTGAACCCTTCGAACGCCGACATCACCGACGCGACCTATGCGTTCGTGTGCGACGACAAGGAATTCATCGTGACGAGAGGCAGCAAGGCCGCCCCGGAGGTGGGCTTTGTAAGTGCCAAGGAAGGAGTCCTCACGGTCGGTCTCAAGGCCAACGGCCCGTTCATCGCCGAGTCTGAGTCCACGGGTAGCGGCTCTTCTCTCAACCACGCTAATAGCGGCCTGTCCGTCTTCGCTCTCCAGGCGAAGGTGGGCGAGGACAGCATCGTCACTTCCGACTTCGCCGCCCTGTACGCCTCCTGGCTTGATCTCACACACCTTGTCGTGACTGAGACGGTCAACAGCGATGAATATACAGCGTGCCAGGATGAGTACAAGCTCTTCACCGAGGCGAAAAAAGCCATCGAGGCCGCTCCTGGCCTTCAGGTGGCCTACAACAAGACCCTTGACCTTGACGAGATCGTCACCTCGCATGTGGATGTCTGCTCCAAGAGTTCAAGGGCTGCTCGCGATGTTGAGTTCGGCGATTTCTGCGAATCCGTAGGCATCGAGCCTCTGGACTACATCAACTACAAGTACGAGCTCATCGACTACACCGTGGGTTCCTACACGACATCCCAGAGCCAGCACGCCTCCCTCGTTGAAGGCCACATCTTCACCCCTTGCGCCGTGACCGCCGATGGCAAGCGCGATGTCAGCAACAGGGACGTCACCTCCGTGGGCAGGAAGCCTCTCGTCCGCGTGACGCTTGAGGACAAGGCCACCGGCAACGTCATCCTCGTGGGCTTCATCAAGATCGAGATCGTCAAGAACTCCGACTACGACCTTGCCAAGAAGTTCGAGAAGACGTTCAAATTCGAATGCTTTACGCAGGAGTGGAATATCACATGGGGTGAGGTCATCGAGAATGTCCTCCGTCGCTCCGGCGAGGCTTCTTCCTCCCATGAGGAATTCGTTACGAACTATGAGTTTGACAGGATTGATCATAATCCTGATAATGTCGCCAGGCAGTATGTCCTCGCCAACGGCGAGTTCCGTCCGGCTAGTGAATCTAGCGAGTATCTGGGCGAAGTGCGCATCCTTAACGAATGGAGAGCCTCATCTGCCACGACCAACGTGTTCTCATGGATTCTCGACGACTCAGAACTTTCCTGGATCTACAAGCAGAAGGAACACACCTACACGATCTACGTAAGGTTTGTCCCTACACCAGGCGCTGTCAACAAGTACGACGGCATCTACGTGCCTCTCACAGTCACCGTGACCAAGCCTTCCGGCTCCGTTGGAGTCAAGCTTGACGCCAACTGGTACGACGGCGGCACCAAGGCTCGTCTCAACGTGAATCGTCCGGTACAGTCAGCTGACAATAGGGTTCAAGTCACCCCTTGGACGGTGGACCTCAACAGTGTATGGGCGACCAACCCGAACTACTATGACGAGCCGGCCAACAGCCCTGTGTTCAACGCTCCTAAGGATGCTAACGGCTACCTTTACAAGTCATTCACGGACGTCATCTTCGGACATCAGTACGGTAACGTCAATACTAACCATTCTGACGGTGAGGGCGGTTACAAGTTCTACTTCGCCCCTGTTCAGGACAAGTTCGTGGCCAAGGACGGCACGGAGTACCAGCTTTATGTCAAAGATACTAAGATCTATGACGCCTATCTCTCAGGAAACACTGAAGGCGTTGACTTCAAGACGATCAAGGCTAACTCCAGGATCTCCGTTGTCGAGGACACCCTCTCGGCCGATGTCACCAAGGGAATCTACACCAACAACAAGCTTCTCTGCAAGGTAGGTTCGATTGAGTATACCATCGCCACAATTGATCAGACTGATGGTGAGGTGACGTGGAACATAAACGACATCTCCAGCAAGCTCCTCAACGAGTACTCATGCGCCAACCGCGCTGACGCGAAGCTCTTCGCCCACATCGGTGTCGTTGCCTACTCTCCTTGCGGTGTGGCGATGTCCGCCACAGGCAACGTGGACGAGTACCACTTCCTCAGGCCTCTGAATGTCGATGGCGTGAACACCAAGGCCTTCATCGATGGAGACAATGCCGCCGGTGCCGGGTCCAACCTCGATGTCTTCGACCTTCTGAAGTTCAGCGACTGGAGGTACGACGAGTCGCAGCCTTCGTCCGCCGAGATCGCCAACTTCGTGAACTACGACGAGGACGGAACGCCTGACTACAGCCATCTGTGGTATCTTAGCTACTACGGCGTGAAGAAGATCAAGGTTGACATCGACAACATCACCACCGACATGTCAGTAGGCGGTACTGCCGGCACGCTCGGCACGACCAAACTCGCCGACGTGACTACGGACTGCCGCATCAGCTATCACAACACCGGTAGTTACAATAATGTTTCTTATAGTGTAACTAACAATACTGTGACACTCAACTATGGTGGTAGCGTCGGCAACATACCAAAACACTACAGTTCTTCTTGGAATACTGGTACTGGTCTCGAAGCGGCTGTGAACGCTGCCAGGAAGCAGTTCGGATTCATCCACTACCAGAACAACAACTACAACACCGTCGGCGCTACCTTGAGGATTCCTATCGAGGTCACCTACGCCTTCGGCACGATCAGCACCTACATTGACGTGAAGATCAATGACACCATCTAATCCGTGATGTAGATTGAGTTTGGGGCGCGTCGGAAAAAACGGCGCGTCCCATTTTTATGTTAAATGATTTTTAGTGATGATGAAAAAATAAGTTGGTAAGTTTTTGTGAAGGATTTTTGCGGATAAATTTGTTTGTGAAGAAGGAGTGTGCCGGTGGCACACGACTGATGAACAAATAAATTTAGACCAAAAAGACGAGCAAAATAACTTGGTTATTTTTTAGGAATTACTTAACGATTATCAGACACATGAGAACAATAGTAAGAACATCTCTGGCCGCCGTACTGACCGTCCTTGCGGTTGCGGCCGCGTCTTCATGCCGTTCCCGGAAAGCGTCGGACGGCTCCTTCCTGAGCGGAGAGGCCTACCTGTCATCCCTGACCGCCGCCGACACCGCCGTCCTGCTGGCCAGGGCCGACAGCTGCATCGCCCTGATGGTCGCCGGTCGGATGGACGAGGCCCTGGCGAATGTCGGCTACGTTGAGGACGCCACCCTGAAACACCTCACTCCCGAGATGGTCGCCCGCACTTCCGCGACCTTCAAGACCCTTGGCGTCCGCTCTTTCGAACGCGTGGCCCTCGACCTCGTCTCCTCCGACGAGAACACCGTGAAGTACCGTCTCCTGATCGGCCCCGCCGCCCCGGCGGATTCCGGGACCGGTCCGGTCGCCTCGACCGCCACAACGGCCTCGACTACCACACCAGCCTCGACCGCAACACCAGCCTCGACCGCCACAGTGGCTGCTGCCTCAGCTGCCGCCACGTCCGTCAGCTTCGCCTTCAACGCTTACCGCATAAGCGGCGACTGGTTCCTCTCCCTGAAGCAGTAAGCTCACCCCTTCTCCGAAGAGACAGATTCCTACCCTTCCGAATCGCCCGGCAGAAATCCGCAAGCCCTTGAGCATCAGCAGGTGGCACTCCACCTCTTGATTGCCGGTAAGTTACATGTTGATGCCGGGCAAGTTCACCTGACACTGATTCGCAATCCGCTGAGCATCAGCCTGTGGAATGTCACCTGCTGATTGTCAGTAAGTTCCAGAAAGGTGCCGGGCCATTTGGAAGGGCAGGATTTCGGAAAGGGTTCATTTACTGGATGTTGCGATTTACGGCCCGTCGGGTAGGCGAGAGAGGAGGGAGGCACGAGTAGAGAACCAAGAAAAGGAACCTGAAAAGGTGCCCCCGCAAGTCAGCGTGGACTGATTTCCAAATTTTGCACGTTACCAAAATTTGAAAATCAGTCCACGCTGGCACCGCCCACCGGTCGCCCCTCTGATTCTCTCGGCATGAATCCGTAATTCACTGAATGTCATCCCGTGGCACTTCGCTTGTTGATTGTCAAGCGCAGATGATCTCCCAGAATCCGTTGCGGTTCGCTCCAAACCTTGGATTCGTGCAGAGATCTGTTCTCCGCGCCAAGGCCTGTACTGCCAAAGTAGTAAAATTTATGGTGACTTAGAAGCTGTTTAAATTTTTATGTGTTCGTTCTTTTGGTGTCTTTTTGGTCATCGTTTCCCATTTTGCTCGTCATTCAGCACCGCTTAGAAGCTGTTTTGATTTGTTTGTTTGAAGGGTAAGAGCAAGCTCTTTCCCTGC
>CAVIGZ010000091.1:0-4466 GCA_963642565.1 Bacteroidaceae bacterium
GAAGATGAAGATTTTTCACCTCAAAGAACATTTCAAACAAATCAAAACAGCTTCTGATTCCATTCTGCTGGCTTTTCGGATTTTTTTATTATTTTTATCGGTCATTTTGGCTTAAAAAAACTATGCTCCGAAAAATTCGAATCTCTTTGGCGGCGGTCTGCTTCGCCGCGGTCACGCTGCTGTTTCTGGACTTCACCGGGACGGTACGCCTTTGGTTCGGGTGGCTGGCGAAGATCCAGTTCCTGCCCGCCGTACTGGCGCTCAACGCCGTTGTCATCACCGTTATTCTGGTGCTGACACTTCTGCTGGGAAGGATCTACTGCTCGGTGATCTGCCCGTTGGGAGTGTTCCAGGACTGCGTCTCCAACCTCAGCGCAAGGAGGAAGGGCAAGAAGGCGAGGTTCGCATATTCAAAGGAGATCAAATGGCTGCGCTACGGGGTGCTGGTGCTGTTCGTGGTGGCGCTGGTCGCGGGACTCAATGCCCTCGCGGCGCTTCTGGCTCCTTACAGCGCCTACGGACGGATGGTGCAGAGTCTGCTCGCGCCTCTCTGGCAGTGGGGCAACAACTTGCTCGCATGGATCGCCGAGAGGCGGGAGAGCTACGCGTTCGTGACGAGGGAGGTCTGGCTGAAGAGTCTGCCTACCCTTGCCGTGGCGGCGGTGACGTTCGTTGCCGTCGTGGTTCTCGCCTGGAGGAACGGCAGGACCTGGTGCAACACGATCTGCCCGGTGGGGACCACGCTGAGTTTCTTCTCGCGTTTCGCGATGTTCCGCCCGGTGATCGACACGTCAAAGTGCAGGAGCTGCCGCGCCTGCGAGAGGAAGTGCAAGGCGGCGTGCATAGATGTTGACAATCACAGGATTGACTACAGCCGGTGCGTGGACTGCTTCGACTGCCTCGACTCGTGCCGGCTAGGGGCGCTCAAGTACAGGTTCGCCTGGGGACGGACGGATGTCGGGTCTGCGGCCGGGTCTGCGGTCCGGCAAGGTTCTCAGGCCGCCGAGGCCGGAACTCCGGATGCCGGATCGGCCGAGACGGCTGACAACGGCAGAAGAGCCTTCCTGACAGGCGGGGCCGCCATCATCGGAGGTTCCCTGCTGTCCTCTCTGCCGATGAGCGCCGAAGAGGAGATCAAGGACAAGAAACGTGACGGCGGATTTGCCGAGATCATCCCGAAGAAGGCCCCGGCCAGAAAGATTCCGGTCACACCGTTCGGCTCCGAGAGCGTGGAGAGGTTCTACCGGCACTGCACGGCCTGCCAGCTCTGCGTGACCGTCTGCCCGAACAACGTTCTCAGACCGTCCTCAAGGCTTGAGCGCCTGATGCAGCCGGAGATGTCTTTCGAGAAAGGCTACTGCCGGCCGGAATGCGTGAAATGCTCCGAGGTCTGCCCTGCGGGAGCCATCCTGAAGATCACTCCTGAGGAGAAGACCGGATGGAAGGTCGGCACCGCCGGCGTGGACTACGATCTCTGCGTAGTGAACCGCGACGGAGTGAGCTGCGGCAACTGCGCCCGCCACTGCCCTGTCGGGGCGATCAGCATGGTGAGGAAGAATCCTCAGGACGGGAACAGTCCAAGAATCCCGTCCGTCAATGAGGAGGCGTGCATCGGCTGCGGAGCGTGCGAGAACCTCTGCCCGTCCAGCCCGGTCAGCGCCATCACCGTCAACGGGTACAGCGTCCATCACAATGCTTGACATCCGGTCTTCGAGACGGCTCTTCGACGGGACATATTCCTGAAAAAAGAGCGGTCTCATCAAATTCAACGAACATGAAAGAGAACATCAACAGAAGAGAATTTCTCAAAAGGGCCGGTGCAGGGACAGCGGCCGTGGGAGCCGTGGCTCTTGCCGGAGCGTGCGCCCCGAAGAAGACAGCCAAGGCCATCCTTGAAGGCGCTACGGGCGATGAGGATGTCCTGGAGAACGGCACGATGGAGATGCGTGAGAACCCCGGCAACGGCGACAAGGTCTCCCTGCTCGGCTACGGCTGCATGCGTTTCACGATGAAGAAGGACGGGGACGGTCAGGACATCGTGGATCAGGAGAACGCGGACAAACTGATTGACTACGCCCTGGCTCACGGCGTGAACTACTACGACACCTCCCCGGTCTATCTCCGGGGACTTTCCGAGGAGGCGGTGGGCAACGCCCTGAGCCGGCATCCGAGGAACTCGTACTACCTCGCCACTAAACTGTCCAACTTCAGCGACCATTCCCGGGCCGCGTCCCTGAAACTGTACAACGATTCGTTCAGGTACCTTCAGACGGACTATCTGGACTACTACCTGCTCCACTCCCTCGGCCGCGGAGGCCTTGAGGCTTTCGACGACAGGTTCGTGGACAACGGGATGATGGACCTGCTTCAGGCGGACCGGGAGAAAGGGAAGATCCGCCAACTCGGGCTTTCCTTCCACGGCAATCAGGAGCAGTTCGACGAGCTTCTGAAGCTGCACGACAAGTACCACTGGGACTTCGTGCAGATCCAGATGAACTACTTCGACTGGAAACATGCCGACGGGGAGCGCAATGTCAACGCCGAGTACCTGTACGATGAACTGGACAGGAGGGAGATCCCGATCGTGATCATGGAGCCTTTGCAGGGCGGCCGCCTGGCGAACCCTGCCGGAAGCGTCGTGAACAGGCTCAAGGAGCGGGACCCGAAGGCCTCGCTGGCTTCCTGGGCGTTCAGATTCGTGGGCTCCTACCCTCGGATCCTTACTGTTCTCAGCGGAATGGTCTATCAGGAGCATCTGGAGGACAACCTGCGCACCTTCAAGGATTTCAAGTACCTCTCCGACGAGGAGAAGGAGTTCCTCGGCACCGAGATCGCCGGCATCATGGCCAGTTTCCCGACCATCAACTGCAACGACTGCAAGTACTGCATGCCTTGCCCTTACGGAGTGGACATTCCGGGAATATTCAAGCACTACAACACGTGCGTCAACGAGGGTGAGGTCGCTCAGAGTGCCGGACAGGAGAACTACCGCCGGCTGCGCCGCGCCTACCTCGTGAGCTACGACCGCTCCATCCCGACCCTCCGTCAGGCCAGCCACTGCATCGGCTGCCGCCAGTGCGTCGAGCATTGCCCTCAGAGCATCGCCATCCCCCGCGAACTCCGCCGCATCGACGCCTACGTCGAGAAGCTAAGGCGCGGCACGCTGTAAGCGGTTTTGAGCGATGCGTCACTGTCTGATTTTTAAGAAGTTACAGATCCCTGCCGGGAGTTCCGGGAGGGCAGCATTCCGGAACCCGCACGTTCACAACACTTTACTGAACACGGGTTCCAAACATTTGAATATTCAAATGTTTTTACTATCTTTGCAGTCCTTTCGGCAACGAAGGTCTTTGGAGAGATGCTCGAGTGGCTGAAGAGGCACGCCTGGAAAGCGTGTGGCCTCCCAAAGGGGCTCGCGAGTTCGAATCTCGCTCTCTCCGCGTCATTGCTTGATTTTTCAGGCAGCGTAACGAATTACGCACGGACATGCGCATGTTTTTTTGCGGTGTCCGTGCGTTTTTCTATGCAAAAATGGCCGTTAGGAGCCGGCGGCATTCCATCTTTCCGGATCGACATCGGCCTCGTACACATGAGACTCCTTTCGGCGCACTTCCATTCATCTCGACAGGCTCGATGACCGGGAAGGCATTACCCGTCAGAGCATCCGGAACGAAAAAAGGGACCCGCGGTCTGCGGAATCCCCTACCAATAGTAAATGAAAAAGAGTCTTTGACTATTCCACCTTCACGGCAATCTCACCGGTCTTGCCGTCCTTGTCGGTTACGGCTATCTTGGTGGACCCGGCCTTTACACCCGTCACGGTGATGGCGGCATCGGCCACTGTCGCAGTGGCGACGGTCTCATCGGCCACTTTCACAGTGTAAGGCTGGGTGCCTGTCTTCACCGTGACGGTGCCTGTTTTTCCGGCAGCGACAGTCACCGTGGCATTGTCGAACTCAAGCGCGGAAGAGGCCTTCACCTCAACGGTGAATGTTCCGGTCAGACTGTTTTTGTCGGTAACAGTGATCGTGGCGGTTCCGGCGGCGACTCCAGTCACGGTGACGGTAGCCTTGTCAACCTTGACTGTCGCGATCTTCTCATCACTGGACTTAACGGTGTAAGTCTGTGTGCCATTCTTCACCGTGACGGTCGCGGCAGCTCCGACCTGAACCTCGGTCTTTGTGGCGCTGAAAGAGAGCTGGCTTGTGGTCTTGTTGTCATCATCCTTGTCGCAAGAGACAAATGCGAACGAGCCGAGGCAGAGGGCCGCCATCACAATCGAACTGAAAAACTTTTTCATTAGTTTAAATCTTTAATTGTTAATAATAGTTTAAGTACAGGGACCGTTCCCGGCCCGACGCATTACTAAACCCCTCCCCGCAGGAACCTTGCACGCCATCCCGCAACTTTTTTTCGACCGCTTCTTCCAAGGAAGATAGCGGTGCTATCTGACTGAAGAATCGGGA
>CAVIGZ010000092.1:0-4254 GCA_963642565.1 Bacteroidaceae bacterium
AGAAGTTGTTTTGATTTGTTTGAAATGTTCTTTGAGGTGAAAAATCTTCATCTTCTTCCCGCTTCTTCAGTCAGACAGCACCGCTATCTTCCTTGGAAGAAGCGGTCGAACCTGAAGTTTTTCACTCTCAACCCTTCAAACAAACAAATCAAAACAGCTTCTTAGAAACATGAAAAAGATGATGCAGGTTATTTTTTGAAGGTTTCTTAGCGTAAATCAAGATTTTTTTTAAAGAATATTATGTCAACAGAGATAACAAGCAAGCACGGATTGGTCTCAAGGCAGCCTTTCGAGCTGTACATGGCCTTTGTGGACATGCGTAACTTCCTTCAGTTCATTCCGGAGGACAGGAAAGCGGATGTGGAGGCTGACTATGACACCATCTCCGCCACGGTCCAGGGCTTCAAGATCGGTGTGATGGTGAAGAACAGGACTCCGTACTCAAGCATCGAGTTCATCGACAACGGCGCTCCGTTCCAGTTCGGCGGCACGCTGCATTTCGATGCGGTGCCGGGCGACCCTTCCAAGACTGATTTCCACATCGAGTTCCATGCGGAGTTGAATCTGATGATGAAGATGATGCTCGGAGGCAAGATCCGCGAGGCGATGGACAGGGTCGTGGACGGTCTGGTGGCGATGTCCGAGGGCAGGATGCCTGACGGGATCGATGAGGAGACTCTCAGGAAGATGAAGGAGAAACTCGGCGGAAACCTGTAAATGCAAGGGTTGGACGACATCTGCCTGCGGGACATTCTGACCAGGGCGATCGGGGGCGGGAGAGCCGGGGTCGCCGTGGCGGCTTTCCATGAACCGGCCTCGGTGTCTGTGCGAATCAACCCTTTCAAGGTTGATGAGCCGGAGACCTTTGCCCGGAATCATTTCGGGGAAGACGTTCAGAGGGTTCCCTGGAGTCCATGCGGGTTCATGCTAGGCGAAAGGCCCGGATTCACGCTGGACCCGCTGTTCCATTGCGGATGCTACTACGTCCAGGACTCTTCGGCCATGGTCGTCGGAAGCATATTCAGAGATCTTCTTCCGTGCCGCGGGGATCGCTCAAGGCCGCCAAGGGTGCTGGATCTGTGTGCCGCGCCCGGAGGGAAAAGCACGGACCTCGCCGCCTCGCTGCGGATGGAGTTCGGGGACGGTTTCCTTCTGGTCTCCAATGAGGTGATGCGGTCAAGGGCCTCGGTCCTGGCTGACAACATGGCTTTGTGGGGTGATCCGAATGTGGTGGTGACAAGCGTGGATCCCAAGGCGTTCGCGGCTCTGGAAGGCTTTTTCGACATCATCGTGGCCGATGTGCCCTGCTCCGGCGAGGGAATGTTCCGCAAGGATGCCAAGGCTGTCGAGGACTGGTCGGAGGACGCGGTGAGCCTTTGTTCGGCAAGACAGAAACGGATCATCGCGGATGTCTGGCCGTCACTCCGCCGCGGCGGGACACTGCTCTACTCGACCTGCACGTTCGAGGATGCGGAGAATGACGCCATGATGGAATGGACCGCAGGCGAGCTTGGAGGCGATGTCCATGAATATGACTACCCGTTGCTCGAAGGCGTGATCCCCACACGGACAGGCGGGCTGCTTGTCCCCGGATTCGTGAAGGGGGAAGGGCAGTTTGTCTCCGTTCTGGTGAAGAACACCGGCGCGTCGGATTTCCGGCTTCCCGGAAAACCTGCGGCTGGTGCGGCTGAGAGGCGGAAAGGGAACCTGCTCGTGCATATTCCCGAATCCATCGTCCGAGAGGTCGCGGTCCTTGAGAGGTTGCGCCCTGTCCGGGCCGGAGTGGCCAAAGGTGAATTGAAAGGCCGTGATTTTGTGCCGTCGGCCGACTGGGCCTTGAGCCTTGCCTTCCCGGAAGGGAGTTATCCGGTGGCGGAGCTGGACCGAGGGACGGCGCTGAAGTTCCTGCACCGCGACAGCATATTCCTGAAAGATGCTCCCAAGGGGTTCGTGTCGGTGCGCTTCGAGGGGCATCCGCTTGGTTTCGTGAAGAATCTCGGCTCCAGATGCAACAATCTGCATCCGCAGGGGCGTAAAATTAAAATGGATGTGTAAATTATTGAATATGAAAAGAATATTATTGATCGTCCTGGCCGTTTTGACTTTTCTGCCGCTTCCGGCCCAGACCAAGACACCGCGTAAGGACTATCTTGACCGCTACCAGCTTCTGGTCTCCAGGCTCGGTGTCGCCGGTGTCGGTGTGGAAACGGTTCTGCAACGTTGGGGAAAGGACTACCCGGAGGACACGGACATGCTTCTTGGCAAATTCACGTACTATCTGACCAAAAGCCAGACATCTTCCATAGAAGTCATGGATGCCGCGAAGTATCTTGGAAACGCGCCTGCGTTGACCCTGAAGGATTCTCTTGGCAGGGACGTGAACTATTTTCAGGTCGTGTCCTACGATGACGAGCTTTTCGGCAAGGCCACCCAGGCCATTGAGAAGGCGATAGAACTCAATCCTGACCGTCTGGACCTGCGTCTGTTCAAGATCTCCTCCCTGATCGGCTACGAGAAGGACAGCCCGGACATGGCTCTTGCCGGCCTGAAGGCCCTGATCGACTACAACGGACACAGCCATCCTGCCTGGGAATATCCCGACGTGGAACAGAGCGGGGATCTCTTCCCTTCCATGATGCAGGAATATTGCCACGCTTTCTTCAAGATCGGTACGCCGCATTGCTTTGAGGCGTTCAAGGAACTGTCGGAGAAGATGTTGGGCTATTATCCAGGCAACACGGTCTATATGACCAATCTGGGTTCTTACTACCTTGTCTGCAAGCATGACAGCAAGACCGCCCTCAAGATGTACAACAAGGTCCTAAAGAAGGCTCCTGATGACTACACGGCAATCAAGAACTGCGTGCTTCTTGCCCGTAACGACAGGAATGTCAAACTGGAGAGGAAGTACCTCCCGATGCTTGTCCGGGTAACCCCCGACGAGACCGAGAAAGCCTCCGCCCAGGCACGGCTGGACGCGTTGAGGTAAGTCGGTGTCCAGCCTGACAAATCGCTTGAGCGGACTTTCAGTGCTTTTTTATGGACTTTCCGGTGCGGTGGCTCTGCTCGTAAAGTTCCAGGGAGTTGATGACGTTCTGCCAGATGCTGTAAAGTCCTCCCGCGACGGAGGTGACAGGGGTCATGTAGGAATATCCAAGCCAGATCAGGAATCCGGAGTTCTTCTGACCGAGGGCCTGTCCGGCGGTGATCTCGTCCTCTCTTACGGCTTCAGGATCGCTGCTCCTGTCCGCTTTCTTTCCTGACAGTCTTCCGACAGCGAACTGGATGATCGTGCAGACCAATGAGATGACTCCGATCATTACCGCTGTCCAGACGGAGATTCCGCTGTTGACCAAGGCTCTGGTGGCCAGGTAAATCGAGAACGCCAGGGACATTCCCCAGAAATAGAACGCCCAGTCTGTGAACCGCATGAGCCAGCGCTGGAGCCTCTTCAGGGTGTAGCGTATCGCCCAGGCGAGGAGCAGCGGCATGACCAGCAGCGGAAACACCCTCAGGCAGATCGCCGCGAACCCGCTCAGGAATGATGTCCCGGCATTCGGATTGACAATCGGAATCACGATGGGGAGGATCACAGCGACCGCGATGTTGATCAGCACCACGTAGGACACTGTGTCCGAAAGACTTCCGCCCAGTTTGCCGGTGATCACTCCGGCGGCCGCCGCCGTAGGGCAGATGAAGCAGAGCATGGCGCATTCCACGAGGATTTTCAGATCTCCGTCCGGAAGCGACGCCGCGATTCCTGTGAGGACAAGGAACATCACGAGCTGGAAAGAGAGTGTGATGAAGTGCCATTTCCTGAGTTTCAGGTCGTGCGGTGAGATGGTGTTGAACTGGAGGAACAGCATCGTGGCCACAAGTACCGGCTGGATGTCTTTTGCGAATCTGGAGAATCCCGGTTCCACATTCTGCGCCAAAGGATTGATGAAGAACAGGATCAGGTACGAAGCGATCCCCATGATGATTGCCAACGGCAACATCCAGTCCTTGATGAATCTCGCAATTTTTGTCATGATCCCACGGTTTGACCGGCAAATGTACGTCAAAAAAATCAACTTGCCGTCCGTCCGGGAAGATTTTTCCGGAGTTTCACTCAGGGCCGCATCCCGGGAATCTTCCAGCCGCCGGCTCAATGTCGCTGACGGTTTTCCAAATAATTGAGTATATTAGCACGATGATTAAGAAGCTGTTTTGATTTGTTTGAAATGTTCTTTGAGGTGAAAAATCTTCATCTTC
>CAVIGZ010000093.1:0-3811 GCA_963642565.1 Bacteroidaceae bacterium
ATCCTATCCTAACATCCTTGGCAAGTTTTTGAGAGACAAGGGGATCGATGCGGCCGTCAATGTGATTGCCGGCTCGGTGGAGATCGCTCCGACCGTCGGGATGAGCGATGCCATCTTCGACATCGTGTCTTCCGGGGGAACCCTTGTGAGCAACGGACTCAAGGAGGTCGAGAAGGTGGTCTTTTCGGAGGCTGTGCTGATTTCCTGCGGGAGGCTTTCCGAGGAGAAGTCCAGACTGCTTGAACAGTTAAGGTTCCGCTTCAACGCCGTCAGGGAGAGCAGGGGCAAGAAGTACCTGCTGATGAACATCCCGGATGGCAGGATAGAGGATGCCATCCGCATTGTCCCGGCGATGAGAAGCCCGACTGTGCTGCCTTTGGCGCAGAGCGGATGGTCATCCCTGCATTCTGTTGTAGATGAGAGTGTGCTGTGGGAGAAGATCGAGAGCCTCAAGGAGATCGGGGCGGAGGGAATCCTTGTGCTTTCTGTCGAGAAGATGGTTTTATAGGTGTGAATATTCATTCATGATTTCTATGCGTTATTCAGATTGTGAGGTCGCTGAACCTGCCGGAGCGCTCCGGAAACACATCAACCCGTCACGGGATGGGTGGAAAAGGCTGATCGGTCGTCCTGCCTTTGACGATTCCGCGATCGAGGCCAGCGTGAGAGCCACGTTGGATGAGGTCCGGAAACGTGGCGATGCCGCCGTCCTTGAATTGGAGTCCCGTTTCGACGCTGTCGCCTTTGCCTCGGCGGAGGCTTTGAGGGTCAGCGGAAAGGAGTTCGAGGATGCCGCCGCCGCGGTTCCACGGGGATTGAAGGATGCCATCGCGCTGGCATATTCAAACATCTGCAAATTCCATGAGGCGCAGATGCCGGGAATCGTCAAGGTGGAGACCTCTCCGGGGGTGATGTGCTTCCAGAAGTCCGTGCCGATAAGGCGTGTGGGGCTGTACATTCCCGGCGGCAGGGCTCCGTTGTTCTCCACAGTCCTGATGCTGGCGGTTCCCGCGCAGGTGGCCGGATGTCAGGAAACTGTACTGTGCACGCCTCCTGGCAAGGATGGGAAGGCTGATCCGGTCATCGTTTACACGGCTTCTGTCTGTGGGGTAAGGAACATTCTCAAAATCGGAGGGGCTCAGGCGATAGCCGCGATGGCTTACGGGACACAGACCCTTCCCAAATGCGACAAGATCTTCGGCCCCGGCAACCGTTATGTGATGAAGGCCAAGCAGATGGTCGGATTGACGGAGACTGCCGTTGACATGCCGGCGGGGCCTTCCGAAGTGATGGTCCTCGCGGACGGAACCGCTGTCCCGGATTTCGTGGCGGCGGACTTCCTGTCCCAGTCGGAACACGGGCCGGACAGCCAGTCGATTCTGGTCTGCACGTCGGAGACGGTGGCTGATGCCGTGGAGGAGGCCGTCTTCAGGCAGACGGCGAGGCTGTGCAGATGCGGAATCGTGAACAAGGCATTGGAACACAGCCGGCTGGTCGTCCTGCCGAGCCGCAGCGACATCATTGATTTCGTCAATGACTACGCTCCCGAGCATCTCATCATCTCCATGCGCGATCCTTGGGATATAGCTGACCGAATCGTGGCTGCAGGGAGCATATTCATAGGGAATTATTCCCCGGAGAGTGCGGGCGACTACGCCTCCGGCACGAACCACACGCTTCCGACAAGCGGTTGGGCGCGTTCGTTCAGCGGATTGAATCTGGACGCGTTCATGCGGAAGATGACCGTTCAGGAGATTTCCCCGGAAGGATTGGCGGGGCTTGGAGACACCATCCGCGTCATGGCTCTTGCCGAAGGGCTGGATGCTCATGCCGCCGCCGTTGATGTAAGGCTTGAAAAGAAGAGAAAATGAAGATAGAAAACGTGCTTGAACTCGTCAGACCCAACATCTTGGGTCTGGAGGCCTATTCGACCGCAAGGGATGATTGCGGATCGAATCAACCTGAGATTTTTCTGGATGCAAACGAGAATCCCTGCAACAACGGGATCAACCGTTATCCGGATCCTCATCAGAAGGAACTTAAGGCCAGGGTGGCTGAAATCAAAGGGATCGCTCCGGAGAGCCTGTTCCTCGGCAACGGAAGCGACGAGGCGATCGACCTTGCTTTCAGGGTTTTCTGCGTACCGGGAGTGAGCAGCGCCGTGTCCATCGCCCCGAGCTACGGGATGTACGAGGTCGCGGCGGCGATGAATGATGTGGAGCTGCGCAAGGTGCGGCTCGGGTCTGATTATTCTCTGGACACGGAGGCGATGCTCTCCGCTGCGGATTCCGGGACGAGGCTGATGTTCATCTGCTCGCCGAACAATCCCACAGGGAACTCTTTCCCGGTGGAACAGATCGAGGAGATTCTTGAAAGGTTCGGCGGAGTTGTGGTGCTGGACGAGGCCTACATTGATTTTTCGGCAAGGGAGTCGCTTGTGCCTTTGGTGGGGAGGTTCCCTAACCTCATCGTTCTCCAGACGCTTTCGAAGGCTTGGGGCATGGCCGGCCTCCGCATAGGCCTTGCCATTGCCGATCCGGCGGTGATCTCGCTGATGTCCAAGGTCAAGTACCCCTACAACATCAATGCGGTGGCGCAGAAGATGGCTTTGGCGAGACTTGACGAGGGGGTGAAGGACAGGGAGGTCGCCGGGATTGTGGGACAGAGGTTCCGGCTTGAGAAGGAACTGGCGCGTTGTCCGCAGGTCAAAGGAATCTTCCCGAGCGATGCCAACTTCCTGCTGGTGAAGTTTGACAGTCCTGATGAGGTCTATGAAAGGCTTCTTGCGGGCGGAGTCATCGTGAGAAACCGTTCAAGGGTTCCGGGTTGCGGGGGCTGTCTTCGCATCACTGTGGGCACCCCTGCGGAGAATGACCGGCTGCTGCGTCTGCTCGGTTCACCGGCCTCCGTCTCCAGATCCACAGGTGTGGAGATGCTTGGAGAAAGGCATGTCAGAATCGTCCGTGACACGAAGGAGACCAGAATCTCGCTTGAACTGGATCTTGACTCTATTGGCGGGGGGCGCATCTCCACCGGACTTCCGTTCTTCGACCACATGCTCGAACAGATTCCCAACCACGGAGGAGTGGCTCTGTCGGTAAAAGCAGAAGGCGACCTGCAGGTGGATGAGCATCACACGATCGAGGATGTCGGGATAGTCCTCGGGGAAGCCATCGCCAGGGCTCTCGGCGGCAAAATGGGCATCGCCCGCTACGGGTTCGTCCTGCCGATGGATGACTGTGACGCCGCTGTCCTGATGGATTTCGGCGGACGGACGGATTTCAGATGGGACGCTGAGTTCAAGCGGGAGAAGATCGGCGACATGCCGACGGAGATGTTCAGCCACTTCTTCCGGTCAGTCTGCTCCGGGGCTAAGTGCAACCTGCATGTCCGGGCGGTGGGTGAGAACGAGCATCACAAGGCGGAGGCGATCTTCAAGGCGTTCGCCAGAGCCTTGAGGATGGCCGTGGCGAGAACTCCGTTCCCTTATGAACTACCTTCAAGCAAAGGCCTGCTATGATAGCGATAGTTGACTACGGAGCCGGCAACATCCGCTCGGTCAAGAACGCCTTGCAAAGGCTTGGCACCGAATATGTCCTGACCGCCGACCCGGAGACCATCCGTCGTGCAGACCATGTGATCTTGCCGGGAGTGGGGGAGGCTTCCTCCGCGATGATCACTTTGGCATCCACGGGGCTGGTTCCCGTCATCAGATCCCTCCGCCAGCCGGTTTTGGGAATATGCATCGGTCTGCAGCTGATGTGTTCTTCAAGCGAGGAGGGGGATGTGGAGTGCATGGGGATATTCACGC
>CAVIGZ010000094.1:0-3794 GCA_963642565.1 Bacteroidaceae bacterium
TTGAGAGTGAAAAACTTCAGGTTCGACCGCTTCTTCCAAGGAGGATAGCGGTGCTGTCTGACTGAAGAAGCGGGAAGAAGATGAAGATTTATTCACCTCAAAGAACATTTCAAACAAATCAAACAGCTTCTAAGTCTACCGGGAATCATTCCTGCGCATCCTTCGTCGGCGAAAGCCCCATCTCGTCGGCCTTGAGACGCATGAAAGTGTCGGCTTCCTCGAAGTTGTTGCCTATCCGACCGTCCAGGATGGCCTCTTTGACATATTCCTTGAGAACTCCGATCTCGCGGCACGGGCTCAGGCCATAGACTTCCATGACATATTCTCCGGTGATCGGGTTCTTGAAGTTGCGGATGGCGTCTTTGGCCTCGACCTCGACGAGCTTGCGTTTGACGAGTTCGAAGTTCTGGCGGATTCTGGCGACCTTGACGGGGTTCTTTGAAGTGATGTCGGCGTTGCACAGGAGCATCAGATCGTCGATCTCATTGCCGGCGTCGAAGAGAAGGCGGCGCACTGCGGAATCCGTAACTTCCTCATCCACAAGGGCGATAGGACGATGATGCAGCCCCACGAGCTTCTGGACGTACTTCATCTTCTCGTTCAGAGGCATCTTTAGAGCCTTGAATATTCTGGGAACCATCTTCGAGCCGACAACCTCGTGGCCGTGGAATGTCCATCCGGCCGAAGGATCGAAACGCTTGGCGGCGGGCTTGCCGATGTCATGCAGCAGAGCCGCCCAGCGGAGCCAGACATTCGGACAGGTGCGGACCGACTCCACGGAACTGTCACCGCCCTCGTCCGGGGTATAATCCTTGAGTGTGCCTGCAGCGATGCCCTCAACCTCCGATGCCGCCACATTGTCAACGACCTGGAGAGTGTGCGAGAAGATTTCCTTATGTCCCTTTCCGTCAACCGATTCCACACCTTTGAGTTTCAGGAGGTCCGGAAGGATATATTCAAGAAGTCCGGTCTCGTCCATCAGTCTGAAGCCCATCGACGGGTGCGGCGTGACGAGAATTTTGTTGAGTTCCTCGACTATGCGCTCTTTTGAGAGGATCGTCATCCTGTCGCGCATGTTCCTCATCGCCCGCAAGGATTCCGGAACGATGGTGAACCGCTGCTCCGGAGTGCTGAGTTTCGTGGCGAAACGGATGGCCCGGAGCATCCTCAGAGGATCATCGCTGTAGGTCTGCTCCGGTTCCAGCGGAGTTCGGATTATTCCCGCGGCAAGGTCGCGGATGCCGCCGAACGGATCCACGAGAGCGCCGAAGTCCTCCTTCTGGAGACTGAATGCCATCGCGTTGATTGTGAAGTCCCTGCGGGCCTGATCCTCTTCAAGCGTCCCGTCTTCGACGATCGGCTTCCGGGAATCGTGGCGATAGGACTCCTTGCGGGCGCCGACGAACTCGATCTCGGCCCCGTGCCACTTCAGCATCGCAGTGCCGAAGGTCTTGAATATGGACACGTTGCAGTGCCGGAGGTCGATTTCCTCAATCTTCGCGGCCACGGCCTCGGCGAGTTTGATACCGCTCCCCTCCACCACAATGTCTATGTCATCGTTCGGTCTGCCGAGGAAACAGTCCCGCACGTAGCCACCTATCACGAAAGCCCTTACGTTCAATTCCCGGGCAGCCGCTGAGACTATTCCGAAAATCGGGTTGTCAAGATACCCCTGTGTTATTGTCGCACCCATATTCCTTTATTTCTGCATTGTCTCCCAATCCGGGAAAGATTTCATCTGAGAGTAGGTCTCCCCGTCACGCGCGAAGCCGAAAGTTTTCAACCCGTTGGTAATCACCACGTATTTCACATTGAGCGCCAAGTTGTATCTCAGTGCCTGTTCCAGCACTTCCCTACTCATCGGCACATCCTCCCGCTTGCATTCCACCACCATCAGAGGAGCCGTGTCCCGTCCGTAGACGAGGATGTCCGCGCGGAAGTCCTTACCTCCGAATTTCATCCCCACCTCGCTCATCATCATATATTCAGGGACCTTCAGTCTGGTTTTCAGCACGCCGATGAACCACTGCCGGACTTTTTCCTCCGGCGTCAGCGCCACCGCTTTCTTCCTGAGCGGATCCCAAACCTTCCGTTGCTCCTTTTTTTCAAGATTCATGAATATGCCGATTACAATTTATGAACGCTCCCGCCCTCCGGCTTCAGTGCGCGATGGTAAATGTCATCAACCACCAACCCTGAAAGAGTCATTCCGAATATGGCCGTGACATGAGCGGTCGTGCCGTTGATCTGAGCCTTCGAGGAACACCATTCGTGGTTCAGAAGATCCGGATCCCCCGGCCCGTCCTGAGCCTTGGGGCACATGCACTTCTCCGTGCCGCAACTTTGGCAGCGCCCCCTGTTCGGCAGCACCTCGTCATCGTACACGCACATGAAAGCCTTGGACGGCAACGTCTTGGCCCGTTTCATCTTCTTTCTTATCGCCGCCCCCAACGGACATCCTCTCACGCTCCAGAACTCCGCCACCCTGATCCTGAGCGGATCCACCTTAAGCGCCGCTCCCAAAGAGCAGTAGAACCTGGCCGTACTGGCCGTGGCCTTCAGTATCAGATGCACCTTATCCTTCAGAGAATCAACTGCGTCAATCACATAATCATATTCATCAAGATTGAACCGTCCCGCCGTTTCCTCGTTGTAGATCTGTTGGATTGCGGTGATCTCGGCCTTCGGGTTGATCTCCAGAAGACGCGCCTTCAGCGCATCCACCTTCACCTGTCCCACCGTCTTTGTGGTCGCCATCAGCTGCCGGTTTACATTCGTGATGCAGATTCTGTCCGAATCCACAAGCGTCAGTTTAGCCACGCCGCTGCGCACCAGCCCTTCCGCACACCAGCTGCCCACTCCCCCGATTCCGAAGATGATCACTCTGGTGGCTGCCAGCGCCTCCATCACATCATCGCCCAGAAGCAGTTCAGTCCGGTTGTATATCGCCTTTTCTATCGTATTCATCGCCATAGCATGCAAATTTAATCATTTCCGCACATCTATCCATCATTTTCAGACCGCACATTTTTCATCGGAACTTGAAACAAATCCGGAATATTCATCGTATCTTTGTCACACTCGCTTGGGGATGTTCTGGTTTTGACAGCAATGATTCCGGGCGGTAAGCACGTCGGGCTCCTGGAGGACCGGCCCGCCAAACTGGATCTCCAAAAATTTAGTTGCTGATAACAACTACGCACTCGCTGCCTAATCGACCAAGTCGCATTAGCTTAATCCGAACCGCCAAGGATGCGGTTCCGACGAGTATCCCGCGGACTTTACGCCTTCTCTGTTCCGAGTTCGGGGTATCATTCAAGAAGGACGCACCGGAGGACTCCTTTAAATCCGGCCAAGCCCCAAAGGATAAGCCTCGGTTGGCCCGTCATCCGGCAGACCGCAGCCGACAACCAAAGGACGACTAAACGTGTAGAAAGCTGTTTGGTGCGTTGTTTGGACGGCGGTTCGACTCCGCCCATCTCCACGATATTGACTAATTTTCAGTCGTTTAAGCGAATTAAACTCAATTCTAAACACAATATTTAGGATTGTGTTTATTTTATAAGGGTCTTTCAAGACATCTTGGGCAATGCTGCTGTCCGGAGAGGGAAATGTGGTGCTGAAATTCGTGATGGCGGCTTTTCCGCTGCGCTCATATAAGTCTGTCTTGACAAAATTCTGAAGCAGGAGTCTTGACCAGCCGTTCTCTATGGTTTTCCGGACAAAGAACACAGCCTTCTCAGGTTTCATTCTGAAGTTGTCAATAAGAACCTTGTGGTGTCCCCAAGGTATTG
>CAVIGZ010000095.1:0-3529 GCA_963642565.1 Bacteroidaceae bacterium
AAGATTTTTCACCTCAAAGAACATTTCAAACAAATCAAAACAGCTTCTTAATCATGGGTGGTGGTCAACAAGCCGCGATAACTGAAATCATAGAAGTCGGCGTATGCCCCGGCTTTTCCGGTGGCGAACAGACCAAGAATAATGCCGGTGAATCCCGAGGCTGTCTCACTGCTGAGGTAACGGGTGTTCATCTGTCCGAGACGGTGATAGTTCCGCCCGTCAGAAGACCACGAGAACACATAAAAATACTCGTTGCCCTCAACTCTGAGCCGGATTTTCCCCTGTGAGGCGGGAAACGACTCCACGTGTACTACGTGGGTCAGTTCACCGAGTCTGTAACGGAGACAGACATCACCTTCCTTCAGATACAGATCATAGTGCGAACCGGCATCCATGAACACGGTGATTCCGGCCTCTGCTCCATCTTGGAGATCCAACGAGGTCTCGGCATAGAAGAATATGTCTTCCTGACGGCGGCCTATAAACGTCGGAGAGACGACCGTCTCGTCCAGCCCCTTCGGAGTCGCCGTCAATCTCAATGACTTTTCTGTCCACGTGTAGTTTTCCATGAACGGATTCCGGATGTACACCCAGTCCGCGCCGCATCTGTCCCTGCTGAAATCCAGTGACGACGGTGCTTTCTCCGCAGGACACAGAGGAAGTGTAGGGACATCCATGTTCAAGTGGATCTCTCCATTCCCGTTCACCGTCGGCCATCCGCCTTCAGGCCACTCTACCGGAGCCATGAACGTCTCCCGGCCAAGAAGATGATGGTTGCCTCCCTGTGTACGGAAACCCAGACATGTCATCCACCATGAACCATCCGAGGCCTGGACCATATCGCCGTGTCCGAGACCTTGGATCGGATTGCCTTGGGCGCTCATCTTGCAATGCGTGAGGATCGGATTGTCAGGATTGCCCTCATAGGGACCGTCTATCGAACGGCTGCGCGCCACAGTGACACTATGGGCATATTCAGTACCCCCTTCCGCAATCAGCAGGTAGAACCACCCGTCCTTCCGGTAGAGGTGCGGGCCCTCGGGATAACGGCCTCCGGTTCCGCGCCATATCTCCTTGACTTCACTCAGTTTGGCTCCGGTCATCGGATCAATCTCACAAAGTACTATCTTATTGTCAGTCGTGCCTGTGTACCAACACTTTCCGTCATAAAAGAAGAGAGACGGGTCAATGCCGCCAATCTCCACATGGACAGGATCCGACCACTCACCCGCCGGATTGTCAGTGTGCACAATGAAATTCCCGCCATGGGTGGTGTTCGTCGTGATCATATAGAACATGCCGTCATTGTACCTGATTGTCGGGGCATAGATTCCGCCCCATGAGAGAGCGCCGGTCAAATCAATCTGCGAGCGGCGGTCAAGGACATTTCCGATCTGCTTCCAATTGACAAGATCCCTGCTGTGGAATATCGGGACTCCGGGGAAATAATGGAACGAGCTGTTCACAAGATAGTAGTCATCGCCGACGGCGCAGACGCTCGGATCAGGATGAAAGCCTCCGATCACCGGGTTATCATATCCGTACGCCTGTGCGGAGCAAAAGGAAAAGGCGCATACCAATTTCAGCATCAAGCCGGAAAAACGCATATTCATAAATCTTATCATATTGAAGTAATCTTTGGATTTACTTGACAATCACAAAGATAGGAATTTTGCTGCGAAATGGCAAAACCGGACGCCTCTTAGATTACCAGATGTTTGTTTTCGTCAAAACATCACAAGAAGAATCTATGAACGATAACTTTTCTTTCATTTTATTTCCGAAAAGCATTATACTTGCATCGTTTCGGAAATATATCACCGTGAACAACAAACAGAGGCACCTCGATTGGTACGCCAGAAGTTCTTACCCTGTACCAGAACACAGAGGTCAAACTGATTACCCAAGAAACACAACTGTCATATCATCCTCATCCAGATGAAACGCCCCGCAACGGAAGCCTTCCTCAACCTGTAGCCTTCCCCAAAAGATCTACCTCTTTGCAGTATGAACAATTTTTTCAAAAGGATGAACGACATATTACAAAAGCTTGATAATCAAGAAAAGATCTTCGCATATGAGGCTACCGGCAATAATGATGCGGGTCAGTTCATTGAACCAAATAAAGTAATGAATTTATTCAGCACTGTCTCACACCAGAATTTCATTTAGGGTATTCTCCTATTACAACAATATTCAATAATGAGCCTACTTTAAGAAGCTGTTTTGATTTGGAAATCTCAATAATTGTCAACATATTTGTTGACAATTATGACAACGGGACAATACATATCAAAACTTTCTGAGGAGAGACGGCTTTCACAATCTGACGTGGCCAGACAAACTGGACTATCACGGCAGATTGTCAGCTACATCATTTCGGGGAAACGTGAACTTACTTTGCATCAAGCTTTAAGGTTGGAATCGCTATTCGACCTCAAGCAAGGGACTCTTGTGAGAATGCAGGATGAGGAGCGTATCAACAAGCACATCGAATCTATCCGAAAATCGCTTTGTTCCAAATTATTGGCCAACAAAGCATTCTGGTCATATTCTGATGTCTCGGAAGGAATGATCTCCAATGAAGATCTGATTGAGAAAACATTCATTCACTTGGATATGGATGACATCAAGCTGCTCTTTGAACTATTCCCATTAAGATTTGTCCGAAAAGTTTGGGAAGACAGAATGGCCGGTCAGGGTGCTTATTTATATTCATTGAATATTATGATCGCTCAGTACTATTTCAGCATTCGCCATCCAAAAGTCTTCCTTCGCAGAAAGGAGCTCGAACAAGTGAAAAAAATGACTGAATATGCGTAAAGGACTCACACCTTCAATCAACAACATCATTGATGCAGTATCAACTCTTGACACGATAAAAAGTTATGTGCTTTGTGGAGGAACATCGCTCGCCATACAACTTGGCCATCGACAGAGTGAGGACTTGGACTTTATGGCTTGGCGAATTTCCAAAGACAATAAACCAGAAGTTGATTGGCCCGCTATTTCCAAGGAATTGGAGAACAAAGTGGGGGCAATAGACAATATGGACATGTTAGGTTTCGACCAAGTCCTTTTTCTTGTCGGAGGAGTTAAGATCTCATTCTACATAAGTGATAAATTCGCACCTTCGATGACAACGATTGACTACATCGGTAATATCAAGTTAGCTTCTATCGATGCTATACTTGCGATGAAATTGGAAGTGATGCTGCGAAGAATGAAGTTCAGGGATTATTACGATGTTTATAGCATTGTAAAGAATGGAGGAGACATCGCTCTGGGAATAGATTCCGCCATCAAGTATTCACAATTCAAACTCAAACGAAAGAGCATTGTGACAATGCTCTTGTCCGGTCAGTTTGACAAAGATTCCAACGTCAAGCAACTCAACCCACTATACGATGTGACGGAAGAGCAAATGAGGGGCTATCTGCTTCAAAAAATGCAGGAAGCTGGAATTTAGTGATGATGAAAAAATAAGAAGCTGTTTTGATTTGTTTGTTTGAAGGGTAAGAGCAAGCTC
>CAVIGZ010000096.1:0-3082 GCA_963642565.1 Bacteroidaceae bacterium
GATGAAGATTTTTCACCTCAAAGAACATTTCAAACAAATCAAAACAGCTTCTAAACCGCATCGGATTTTTTCGAGAGTAGATTTCTTTTGGAAGAAGGAGTGTACGGATGTACACGACTGATGAGAAAAGGAATCCGGGCTGAAAAGAATGAAAAAGATGATGCAGGTTATTTTTTGAAGGTTTCTGAAAAATCAAGAATATGACGAAGTATGGTCTTATCGGCGATCCCATCAAGGGATCCGGCAGCCCGGCGCTGTTCGGGGCGGCTTACGGGGGAGTGAAGGACGGGGAATATTCATACGACCTGATCGAGGGAGGCGACTTCGAGGCCTCTTTCGGGAGGTTCATGAATGAATATGCCGCCGTCAATGTCACCGCTCCGTTCAAGGAACAGGCATATTCAAAGGTTCTGGAGATGGCCCGCAGTGGCGACGGCGCGGTCTCGGGTCCGGCCGCCCGCATCGGGGCCGCAAACATTCTGGTGAAGGGCCGCAATGGCGTCGAGGCGCACAATTCGGATTTCACCGGGATCGTGACGGCTGTCGTGGAGGCCTATTTCCCGGGCATCGTCGAGGAGTTCATCGGGAATTTCTCTGACAAGTTCTTCGTGAAGATGCACCAGTTCTTCCTGATGACGCTGAGCCGCACCTTCTCCCGTCAGCCTCAGGCGCTTGTGGTCGGATGCGGGGGTGCCGGGAAAGCCGCCGCGGTGGCCGCCGCCGAGCTGGGATTCGCCACCATCCTGATGAACCGGACCCCAGAGAAGGCCCAGGCGATCGCCGACTCCATGCCTGAATACGGTTTCCTGCCGGATCCTATCTCGGATTTCAGTGAGGCGGTCAAGGAGTGCGACCTTGTGATCTACACTCTGCCGATGGCTCTGCCGGAGATCGCCGGGTTCTCCGCCGACGATTTCGCCGGAGAGGATTCCGGCCAGCGGAAGGTTGTCCTTGAGGCGAACTACAAGTCCCCGTCCTTCGACGACGAGGCCCGCATGAAGCTCGCCTCCGCCGACTGCACCTACATCTCCGGCCGCCGCTGGCTCCTCTATCAGGCCCTTACCGGCTACCCCGTCATGACCGGCCTCCAGCCCGACCTCAAAGCCATGTCCGAGGTCCTGTTGATACGGGCGTAAATAGCAATCATTTAATTTACAGTAATATGCAAAACCGTCCCGGGTTCAATCGCCCCGGTACCTTTTCGTAACGTTTTGTTAATCAATAAGTACCGTTTCACCCTTAAAAAAGGACCATCATCCGAAAGATGACAGAAGAGACGAGAAAAGTAATTGAATATTTGGAATCGTAAGGATTATTCCTCAAATTTGCGAGAGGATGGCGACACCCTGTGCCGGAACCGCCCGCAGGCCTCTGACGGGAAATCAGGTTCCGGATCAGCACCCGCAGGAAATGTCCCGTCCGAAACTATGTCAAACTGAAACCGACCGCCACGATTCCGGCAAAGCAAAATGTGGCAGAGGTTATTTTTTAGTGATGATGAGAGATAAGTTGGTAAGGTTTTGTGAAGAATTTTTGCTTGGACCAAAGACGAACAAAAGCACCAAGTTGTTTTTTAGGAATCACTTAAAGAGAGGGGGAGATTATGAAGAGTCGAAGATTTCTTTCCGGTTCGCCGAATCACGTCTATCAACGCTCGCTGACCGGCTCGGTGATGTTCTATAGCCTTGAGGACTGCCTTGTCTATTTCACCGTGTTCTGCACCTGTGCCAAAAGGTACGGTGTGACCGTGCTTGGCCTGTGCCTGATGTACGATCATATTCATCAATTGGTGGAGACTCCGGACCTGCCCTCCTTGAGCGGGTTCGAGAGATTGGTCAATCTGAAGTTCTCCTATGAGTATTACGATGACCTCAGGCAGGGATCCGGAGAGCTTATGCGAAAGACAGACGCGCTTCCGGAGAAGGAGGTCCCTTTTCATTTCGGGAGCGGAGTCCGCGAAGATTCCCCGCGCGTCACCGCTATCCCAGGCACCGGCCATCTGCTCAGATCCCCTTACGGAAGCGCGCCCAAAGTCGGAGGCAAGGCCGTCAGGACCTGCATAGCGTACATCAACAACAATCCGGTCGAACGTCACATTCACACCGAGGCCATCAAATGGAGATGGAACTTCCTTGCCTACGCCTTCTCGGACCACCCATTCTCCGGGAAACTTGTCCGCCGCGCCGCATCCCACAACCTTCGCCGGCACCTGAAAGAAGTTGAAGGCAGCCACTCCCGGGGCACCCATCTGAGGTACTCCCAACTCTACCGGATGTTCTCCGGCCTGTCTGCGGAAGAACGGAGCCAACTGGTTGATTTCATGATAGTCACCTACAACGTCATTGACCATTCCCGTCTCACCTCCCTCTACGGCAGTCCGGAGAAGATGCTGCTCGCCATCAATTCCAACACCGGCAGCGAATATGACATCCGGGAGGAGCGGCACCGCAATCCGGACACCTCCTACGGCCAGATGATGAACTACGTCATCAGAAATGAATATGTCCGCAGAGCCAAGGATGTTCTCCTTCTGCCTTCCGGAACCAAGGACATCCTGAAGACCCTCCTCGTGCGCGACACACTTGCGGATGAGTGGCAGGCCAGAAAGTTTCTCGGCCTCCCTCTCCCCGAGCGTAAACGGTAAAGTTCAGTGAATCAACAGTTTCCTGATTCCTGCCCTTCCAAACGCCCCGGCACTGATTCGCAAGTCGCTGAGCATCAGTTAGTGGCACTTCACCCTTTCAGATCGATGCCAGGGCGTTTGGAAGGGTGACGTTTTTCGAACATGCTCATTGCCCGTCTGTTGCCCTTGACGTTCTTGTATCCTCTGCCGCTTCGCCTATTGACCGAAGGCGCTGTTGTCAAAGGTTTCGCCGATGGCAAAGCTGAAGAGTCGAAGGCTTTGCAGGGCATAGGGATGCCCGTGGAGCAGATCGTAAGCGTCACGGGGCTGTCGTCCGTGACAATCGAGGGTCTTAGAAACCTTCAAAAAATAACCTGCATCATCTTTTTCCTTCTTTTCGGCCTGGATTCCTTTTCTCATCAGTCGTGTACATCCGGTACACTCCTTCTTCCAAAAGAA
>CAVIGZ010000097.1:0-3020 GCA_963642565.1 Bacteroidaceae bacterium
GAAGATGAAGATTTTTCACCTCAAAGAACATTTCAAACAAATCAAAACAGCTTCTCAGTCGTCGGTCTCGGGGTCAGCGATGATGGTGGTGCCGGCGTTCAGGGCGGAGACGGAGGTGATAACTACCCGGGAGACTCCGGAATTGATGGCCTCGAAGGCGTTCTGGAGCTTCGGGATCATGCCTTCGGAGATGGTGCCGGCGGCGACCATCGGGGCGAAATCGGAACCGGTGATGGTCGGAATGACGCTCGAAGGGTCGTTCAGATCCTTCATCACACCGGGAGTGGACGAGCAATATGTCAGGGTCACGTCATAGACCTGGGACAGGACCCGGGCCACGGACGAGGCGATGGTGTCGGCGTTGGTGTTCAGCATCGTGCCTTCCTTGTCGTGCGTGAGCGGGGCGAGGACAGGCACGGCTCCGGACTCCAGAAGCGTCTCCAAAGCCTTGGAGTTGACGTACTTGACATCGCCAACATAGCCGAAATTAATCGGCCGGACAGGTCTTTTCACACTCATGATCAGATTCAGGTCAGCACCGGTGAGACCGATGGCGTTGACTCCGAGAGCCTGCAGGCGGGCGACCAGATTCTTGTTGACAAGGCCACCGTAAACCATCGTGACAACCTTCAGCATCTCGGCGCTGGTGATCCTTCGGCCATCGATCATCCGGGTCTCGACACCAAGCCTGGCGGCAACCCCGGTGGCGATCTTGCCGCCTCCGTGCACGAGAATCTTCCTGCCTTTAAGGCTTGAGAACGACATCAGGAGAGTCTGCAGAGACTCCTCGTTCTCAACTATCGCCCCTCCTACCTTGATTATGTTAAGTGAATCCTTTATCATAGTCCGGAATATGTCTTGAAACAATCCAAAAAAACTCCTACTGAAGTTCCTCCAGCATCCTTTTCATCACCACCTGCGCGGAGACAACACGGTTGGCGGCCTCAGGGATGACGATGCTGCGAGGGGAATCTATGACCTCGTCTGTCACGATCATATTCCTTCTCACAGGAAGGCAATGCATGAAGTAAGCGTTGTTGGTCACGGCCATCTGACGGGAGCCGACGGTCCATGAGCGGTCCTGACTGAGAATCTGCCCGTAGCGCGAGACGGAGGACCAGTTCTTGGCGTAGATGAAATCCGCCCCCTCGAAAGCCTTCATCTGGTCGTACTCCACACGCGCGTTGCCGACAAACCGGGGATCCAGTTCATAGCCCTCGGGCTGTGTGATGACGAAGTCCACATCGGCGGCGTTCATCCACTCCGCGAAAGAGTTCGGCACGGCCTGAGGCAGAGCCCTCGGATGAGGCGCCCATGTCAGAACCACCTTCGGACGGGTGACGCTTTTATATTCATTGATCGTTATGAGGTCCGCGAAGGCCTGGCACGGATGGACTGTGGCCGACTCAAGGCTTATGACTGGTTTGCCGGAATATTCAATGAACTGGCGGAGAATGGTCTCGCCATAGTCGAACTTCTTGTCCTTCAGGCCGGCGAAGGAGCGCACTCCGATGATGTCGCAGTAGCTGCCGATGACGGGGATCGCCTCGCGCAGATGCTCCGGCTTGTCGCCGTCCATCACCACTCCCATCTCGGTCTCAAGCTTCCAGCTGTCACCGTTGACGTTGAGGACTATCGAATTCATTCCCAGATTCATGGCCGCCTTCTGGCTGCTCAGGCGGGTGCGCAGGCTGCTGTTGAAAAAGATCAGGATGATCGTCTTGTTCCGGCCAAGATTCTGCCATGCGAACGGGGTCTCCTTGACCTGCTTCGCCTCCTGGAGCGCCTTGCCGAGGTCGCCTATGTCGTCAACATGAAAAAAACTTCTCATAATACTTCCTTCAATGCATTGATGAATATGTCCACGTCCGCCTTGGTGAGTGTCAGCGGGGCAAGAAGGCGGATCATGTTCTTGCCGGAAATGCCTGTGAATATGTGCTTCTCGTAAAGGAGGCGGCCCCGGATCTCAGCGATAGGCTCGCCGAATTCGATGCCGACCATCAGGCCTCGGCCTCGCACTTCCCTGATCCTCGGGGAGGCGGGAATGGAGTTCTTGAGATACTCTCCCACCTCAAAGGCGTTCTCCACGAGGTTTTCCTCCTTGAATATGTCAGCGACGGCGTTCGCCGCGGCCATCGCGAGGTAGTTGCCTCCGAACGTGGTGCCGAGCATGCCCTTGGTGGCCTCGAACTCAGGTGAGATGAGGACTCCGCCGATCGGGAAGCCGTTCGCCATGCCTTTCGCCATCGTGACGATGTCCGGCTTTATCCCCGCCCACTGGTGGGCGAAGAACCTGCCGCTGCGGCCGTAGCCGCTCTGGATCTCGTCCAGAATGAGAACCGCACCGGCTTCCTTGGTGGCCTGGCGCAGGTCCCTCATGAACCGGTCGTCCGGAATCACGATTCCGCCCACGCCCTGGATTCCCTCGATGATCACTCCTGCAACATCGCCCTTGGCGAGTTCGGCCTTTACGGCCCCGATGTCATTCAAAGGCAGGAAGGTGACATTGTGATGCGAGTTGAAAGGGGCGGAATATTTCGGATTGTCGGTGACGGCCACCGCTCCGGAGGTCCTTCCGTGGAAGGCTCCCTTGAAGGCTATCATCCTGTCCTTTCCGGTGTGGAAAGAAGCCAGTTTGAGAGCATTCTCGTTGGCTTCGGCTCCCGAGTTGATCAGGAAGAGGGAGTAGTCCTCAAGACCGGAGAGTTCTCCGATTTTCCTGGCCAACTCTACCTGAAGCGGATTCTTCACGCTGTTGGAGTAAAAACCGATCTTATTCAACTGGCCGGTGACGGCGGCCACATATTTCGGATGGCAGTGGCCGACCGAGATTACGGCATGGCCGCCGTAGAGGTCAAGGTACTCCTGTCCTTTGTCATCCCAGATTCTGGTGCCTTTGGCTTTGACCGGAGTCACGTCAAAGAGGCTGTACACATCAAATAAGTTCATGATTCGTTCTTGATTAAGTAATTCCTAAAAAATAACTTGGTGCTTTTGCTCGTCTTTTTGGTCTGAATTTA
>CAVIGZ010000098.1:0-1671 GCA_963642565.1 Bacteroidaceae bacterium
CAGATAGTGGACGGAAGCACTCTCGGGGCAGATGGAGATGAGGTGTTCGAACATCTTCACCTCCTCTATTCTCAAAGGATGGTTGCCCTCTGAAGTCAGCCCTGACGCCAGGGAGATCTCCGCCTTGGCGGCCGCCTCGTCTCCGACCAGCGCGGCACGGTACATGTGTACCATCTGGCTGCCGGCAAACGGCTCACCAGTCCTCAACGCCTCATCAACGACAGCCAGAGCCTCCTCTCCGGCACCCACCGCCACATAGTTGCAGACCACTTCCAGAAGTTCCTGAATGGCGATCATGCCTTCGCTTCTCTTTGGTCTCGTGGAAGCGAAAAACGACATGTCCCCCTTGTCGGTCATGCTCTTCTCGAACTCGCTCCAATAGTCAAGAGGATCAATGGCTTTGATGGCCTTGAACACTTCCAGCGCCTCTGCCTTCCTTCCAAGTTTCCTCAAGACGAACATCTTCACCGTCAGCGCCTGCAAGTCATGGCTTCCGGTGAGCAGCGACTCGTCAATCAGATCAAGAGCCTCTGAATATCTTCCCTCACGGGCAGCGGCAATGGCCAGCTGGTAATATGCCGGGTGCTTGAACGCAGGAGTGTAGGTGGCAGCCCAGAAATTCTCCTCCGCCTCGACCTTACGCCCTGTCATCGCATAGACATACCCGACATAGTAGTCCGCCTCCGTGTTGAACGCGCGAGTGTAGTCATGTTCAAGTCTGGACTTCGCCCTGAGAAGGTGTTCCTCCGCCTTGGCCCATTCGGCCTGACGGATGTAGTGTTTTCCTACCTCGATGTTGACTCTGGCATCATTCGGGTCTCGTTTAAGAGCCTCATTGTAGAAGTCCATGTAGTCAAGTCTGGCATTATTGAACTGGTCCACACGCAGACCGGCCAGATAAAGTTCCTCGACCGTCTCATACTCCTCGACCGGCTTTGTCCCCTCAATAACCTCCGGCAAGGCTTTCTCGGACTTGTCAAGACCCTTGTCCGCATAGTTGACAGGACGATAATCCACCATAAGGTTGCCCTCGGCATCGGTCAGAGCGGTGTAAAGATCCTCTTTCCTGACATCCGACGGAACCGTGACGGTCTCCAGAAAATATTTGTCAGGATTGATGTCCACTCTCCTGTCCAGAAGGATCCTGTCCCCGGCGGCAAGGACAACTCTCGCGTTTTTCAACTGGACGGAGGCGTTGTAGCCCACAAGCCATTTGCCGCCCTCGGTCTCCTTGAGGTTCACAGCGGCATATTCAGTGGCGTTCTTGATGCCCTGGATGCCTTTCACCGGGAACCATGTCTGTTTGAACTCACGGATCTCCCCCGGAGCAAGCCAACTGTAATCAGGCTGGTTGTCGGAATAGCCTCCGACCATCAGTTCCAGATAATGCCCGTCCTTGTCTGACAGAATCTTGTTCCACAACATCCCGGCCGGGTTGTTTCCCCACAGGAAGAACTTCTTGCCCGGAACCTGGAAGCGGTTGGCCACATGGACTGTCCCGGCATCCTTTCCATAGTCGTAACCTCCGACAAAGCCCATCTTGCTGCCCCATGCGAAAATCGACCGCGAGTTCTCATCGAAATTCTTCCACCATGAAAGATCCGCGATCTTGTCACTGCCGTTCACGACAGGCCCGTTGGGCCAATTGGTGAAATACACCTTGCTGTGGTC
>CAVIGZ010000098.1:1752-2587 GCA_963642565.1 Bacteroidaceae bacterium
GCCTCCACTCTGGAACTGTTCGGATAGACTGTGACCCCGACTGACCATTTGAGCCTGTGCCGGAGTTCGCTCTCGCCCACCCACACTGTTCTGCTTCCGTCAGGGTGTTCTTCCGTCGTCCAGTCAACAAGCATGTAGCTGCTGGCCCTGTGATGATCAGGGATGTCCCATTCGACACCGCCTGACAACCATGCGCCAAGCATGCCTATCAGAGCCGGTTTGATTCCGGTCTGGGTGTAGAAGAAATTATAGTCATTTGTCAGATCCTCCGCCTGAAAGATCCTGCCGCCGATCTGAGGCAATATCCCGATCTCAATGTACTGGTTGCCAAGCTTTACGATCTGATAGTCCTTGTCCTCAACGGTGTCCGTCATCACATCGTAAAGGGAGTACGGATAGATGTAGCCCTCGGCACCCTGATAGACCCTTCCGGTAAAGAAGATCGGGTCGATTTCCGGAGACTCCACCTTGTACGTGGGAATCGTCTCATTGACAACTTTCATGTCCACCGTCTGGGCTGACGCTGACAGGGCGAGGAGCAGCAACGAGACGGCTGTCATTCCTTTTTTCATGCCATCAAGCTATTTTATATAGTACTTCGCTGCATCTCCGGCGGCATATTCGTTATCAGGCAAGATGAAATTCGTGATCTGACCCTTGCCTCCCTTTTCCGCCTTGAGAAGCGTCAGCACCGGACAATCTTTGCTGAATCCGACGCGCAGACCTGTGATCATCGACTCAAGCGTGCCGTCACACTCAATGGCGGTCTGTGCGGGAACTTTGCCGCTATACCACCAGCAGAAGCAGTCGGTAAGATTCACATGAAGCCCCTTGC
>CAVIGZ010000099.1:0-2546 GCA_963642565.1 Bacteroidaceae bacterium
TTCAGGTTCGACCGCTTCTTCCAAGGAAGATAGCGGTGCTATCTGACTGAAGAATTGGGAAGAAGATGAAGATTTTTCACCTCAAAGAACATTTCAAACAAATCAAAACAACTTCTTAGATCTCTTTCCTGTAAGGGATTGACGGCTGGGCACCCATCCTTGTCACGGCGATCGCCGAGGCCTTGGAGGCAAAGCGGCAAGCTTCCGGAAGCGTCTTACCCTCGGAAAGCGCCACACAAAGCGCTCCGTTGAATGTGTCGCCCGCTCCAGTGGTGTCCTGCGCCTCGACAGGGTTTGCCGGAATCACACCCCTCGCACCATCCTCCGCGAGGAAGTAGGCGCCTTTGGATCCGAGCGTGATGACGACATTCCTGACACCTTTGGCGGCAAGAGCGTCCGCAGCCACCGAGGCCTCCTGTTCAGAGGTCATGCTCAAACCGGTGATGAGTTGAGTCTCCGTGCGGTTGGGTGTGATCAGCCACAGACGGGAAAGCAGACTCTCGGAAAGAGCCGCCGCCGGAGCCGGATTGAGCACAACCTTGGTTCCGGCCTCAAAAGCCTTCTGAACAGCGTATTCCACAGTGTCCATAGGGATTTCGAGCTGAAGCAGGAGGAAGTCGGCCGAAGCTATCTGTTCCGCCGCCCGGTCAATCTCTTCCTTACCGAGGGTTCCGTTCGCACCCGAGGCGACAACTATGACATTCTCAGCGGCGGCATCCACAAGGATCGTGGCCACGCCGGAAGGAACCCCCTTCTTCACCGACACGAATGAGATATCCATCCCTTCCTTGCGGTAGTTTTCGATGGAGTCCTTACCGAAAACATCATCTCCCACGCTTGCGACGAATGAAACCTCGCCGCCGAGCCTCTGTGCGGCGACCGCCTGATTAGCTCCCTTTCCTCCGGCAGCCATCATGAACTGCCCTCCGAGCAATGTCTCGCCAGGTTCAGGAAGTCTGTCCGCTTTGATTACAAGGTCGGTGTTGGAACTTCCGACCACTACGATCCTACCCATTGTCTTGCGTTATTATCAGTCAAAAATCACTATGCGTCAGCCATGTACTGCGCAATCGTTATCGCAAAATAAGCAAATTTCACTCGGAAATGCAAATAAATTTAAACAACTTCTTAAGTTTTTGCAACTTGACATGAAGCGTACCCTCAGCGCTTCGACAGGTGCTCAAGGAGTGTGCCGAAGCGCCGGGGGAGGGACTTGCTCCGTCAATCAGCCTTTACAGGAAACTGAAAGTGACACTGACGTCGCCGAAACGGTTCGGCTTGCCGTTGTACTTCTCGAAGTAGCCGCTCGAAAGCTTGCCGCGCCAGACAAGGTCATCGTTGCGGCGGAAAGGAAGCTCGACCTCGAAGCCGTAGGACTTGGATTTGATCTTCACCACGCCGCTGGCCTTCCATGAGGTTTGCCTGCCGCCATCGTCCTCGATCATCAGGAAGGCGCACTCTTCCAGCTGCGGTGTCCATTCCGACACGAGCACCGTGTTGAACCTGACCGCTTTTCCGACCTGTTTGCGCTTCACGTTGATCATCATGTCAGATACGGACGGACTATAGAGTTTGATCTCATCCTCGGTCGTGGCCGTGAATCCGTCCAGAGAGCCGCACTTCACAAAGAACTCGGATCCGCCGGAGAACCAGGAGTCGTAGTTCCTGTGGGCCTTGAACTCCTTGAGGACCAATGTGCGGCAATCGTCATAAGACCTTGTGGCGACAGCCGCGGACCGTTCCGGATAAAGTGCCTTGACCATCTGCGGAGTCAGATAGCCCGAGTCCTCGTTACGGTTTATCACCCAGACCGGATTGTTTTTGGCATATTCCTCATCCACAATGACTTCTTTCACAGTCCAAGACCCGTTCGGAAGTTGTTCGCGAAGGTAGCCGACATTCGAGCCGTCATCGACGCCGGCACATCCGGAGCCGGCGGCCGTTCCCGGCACCTCATCAGGATTGAACGTGATCACCGGCATGGACTCGCCGTCCCAATCTTCCGAATACGGCCAATAAATCTGAAGGCCGGTGGCTGAAAGATCCGTCATAAAGTTCGAGGCTCTCGTCTGCGGAACCTTCCCGGAAGCCATAAGGAGATCCCTGAGCGGTTCTGAATATTCCACCGAAGCCCTGGTCTGAAGCAGTTCCTCCCCGACTCCGGACCCGGGATGCGAGACAAGGTCCGCGAAGGTATATTCCTCATCATAGCCGTTGGAGGATGAGGAAGTCACGCCGTCGTGGACTTCCCTGACCTGGGAAATCGTCAGCGGAAGTTCGGAGAGCATTCTGGCGATGCCGTCTGCGGAAAGGTTTACGGATGACGGTTCGGAACTGACCGCGACATCGCTTTCATGAAGAGAGACTTCCGGAGAGCCGATCCTGTCGCATGCGGATGAAAACAACGCGGCCACCGCCGCAAGGGCCGGCACAACTGGCGCCAGCAACCTTTTCCCTGTACTGAAATTCTTCATTTTGAAATGAGTTTAAATTGTTAATACAGCACAAAGGGACACAAAAACAGCCGTGGACACAAAAATTCCACG
>CAVIGZ010000100.1:0-2510 GCA_963642565.1 Bacteroidaceae bacterium
AAAACAGCTTCTAAGTGGTTTCTCCGAACTGTCACCAATGCTGTTATGATGTTCAATTCCAATGAATACCCAAAGTCGGAGTAACCGAAATGTACGAGATGTCAGATATTTTATGTAGGTTTGCGAAAATTAGATCACGTTAGGTATGACAATAATTAATGAACCAGTCAGCAAGGCACAACTTAAGGAGATGGCTTTGGAGTTTTATGGTAATATGGTTAAGGGGGTTGTGGATGTTGACCGTAAGGTATTGGCGTTGAATGCTGAATTACACGCTGATTTGGAAAAACTTCTGTTGGAGGAGGGTTCCCTGCAGGAATCATTGTGGGGAATCAACCTTTATCCGGAAGTTGAAGGCGATGATTTCATAGAATTTGATTCATTGATAAACATTAGCCCAAGGAGGAATAATTTCAGCAGGGATGTTGAGGACAGTTCGATAAGAGATGCGATTCGTTTGATTGTTGAAAACTTTGTCAAGTGATGGTGATGCTTCCGGAAAAACCTAATGTGGAGAGATGGGCGGAGATGCCGTTTATCGCGCAGATGGCCAACATTGGCAGCGAGGTCGGCAGAACATTGAAATGGAAGCGGAAATGTAATGCGAATATGGCCGGAGGAGCTTTTGTCCGCGCCCTTGATCTTTTTGACTTGACAATTGCTGTCGGACGAATGAAAGAGTCTTTTTCGTCAAGGGACTCAATGCTCAAGGAGGTCATCAGGGCCCGTGACCAATTCTGTGAGGAATATCTTTCCGAGGATAGTGATGCCTTGCTTCCATCAGACAAATACTTTTCCCATTTCGCCAAAGCATTGGCCCTTAGATCTTTTCGATGAACACCAAAGAGGGCATTGTTCCAAAGAGATGGTGCTCTTTGGACATGGTGGTGAAATCCATTGCCAAAGAAGTCCGTGTCGGGAAGGTTTCTAAATACATCGAAATGATGCCTGTCCGGTGACAATATCTTTAAAATGTGTATCTTTGTAGGTTTTTAGGACTTTGAGAATTAAAGTACAAGAAATACTATGACACAGGACGAACTGTTCAAGGTGCTGGTGGCACATTGCAAGGAGTACGGGTTCATCTTCCCGTCAAGTGAGATTTATGACGGTCTGGCGGCTGTCTATGACTACGGCCAGATGGGAGTCGAGCTGAAGAACAACATCAAGCAGTACTGGTGGAACGCCATGACGAGGCTGAACGAGAACATCGTCGGCATAGACTCCTGTGTGTTCATGCACCCTAAGACCTGGGTGGCTTCCGGTCACGTGGCCGCATTCAACGATCCGCTCATCGACAACAAGGACTCCAAGAAGAGGTACCGCGCCGACAACCTGATCGAGGACTATCTCGGCAAGATCGAGGAGAAGATGAACAAGGAGGTCGAGAAGGGCCGCAGGAAGTTCGGCGAGGCTTTCAACGAGGAGCAGTTCCGCGCGACCAACCCCAACATCCTCAGGGAGAAGGCGAAATACGACGAGGTTCACAACCGCTATGTGGCCGCCGAACAGGCCAATGACCTGAAGGAATACAGACAGATCATCATTGACTGCGGCATAGTGGATCCTATCTCCGGCACCGCCAACTGGACGGATGTGCGTCAGTTCAACCTGATGTTTTCCACACAGATCAGCAACACCGGCGACGCGGACGACAAGATCTACCTCCGTCCTGAGACGGCGCAGGGAATATTCATTGAATATCTCAACGTTCAGAAGACCGGCCGCATGAAGGTTCCGTTCGGAATAGCACAGATTGGAAAGGCCTTCAGAAACGAGATTGTAGCAAGGCAGTTCATTTTCAGAATGAGGGAGTTCGAGCAGATGGAGATGGAGTTCTTCTGCCGTCCAGGCACCGAGATGGAGTGGTTCAGGAAATGGAAGGAGAACCGCATGAAGTGGCACGTCAGCCTCGGGATGGGTGCGGAGAATTACCGTTTCCACGACCATGAGAAACTGGCCCATTACGCCAACGCCGCCACCGACATCGAATTCAACTTCCCGTTCGGATTCAAGGAGCTGGAGGGAATCCACTCCCGCACGGACTTCGACCTCGGAAACCATCAGAGACTGTCCGGCAAGAAGATCCAGTACTTCGATCCGGAGACCAATGAGAGCTACGTTCCTTACTGCGTGGAGACTTCCATCGGTGTGGACAGGATGTTCCTCGCCGTACTCAGCCACTCTTACAAAGTCGAGCAGCTTGAGGGAGGGGAGAGCCGCGTCGTGCTGGGTATTCCTGCCCCGCTGGCTCCTGTAAAGGTCGCCGTGCTTCCTCTTATCAACAAGGACGGTCTTCCGGAGAAGGCTCAGGAGGTGATGAACGAACTCAAGTACGATTTCAACTGCCAGTACGATCCTAAGGATTCCATCGGCAAGCGTTACCGCCGTCAGGATGCCATCGGCACTCCGTTCTGCGTGACCATTGACCACGACTCGCTTGGCGACAACTGTGTCACCATCCGCGAGCGCGACACCATGGAGCAGAGAAGGGTTCCGATCGCCGAACT
>CAVIGZ010000101.1:0-2483 GCA_963642565.1 Bacteroidaceae bacterium
ACGATGCGTCAATCAGTTTGTCATCAGTGACAATAGGAGTTTCTCCGATTACATATTTCGGGACATCCGTGACATCTCCAGGCTTTCTCCATGCACGCAGAATGTTCTTGTGCTTCGCCTCGGAAACGTAGTAACAACTCATGAATCCGTAGTACACTCCATCATAGTTCTTGCCTCCGATAGAATAGTTTGTCGAAAGAGCAAAATCAAGATTCTTCCAACGGAATGCGGTTGACAAGGAACCATAAAGATCCGGCATCCTGCTGCCCGCGATTATTCGATTGTTCTGAGCCACGGTCGTGGACTTCGTGATGTAATCGTTGCCATCGTCATCCGTTGCCCAATACATCTTCTCACCGGTCAGCGGATCCACTCCGGCTGAGCGTGCCACATAGTATGAATAGAGTTCCTCTCCCTCTCTTATGATCTGCGTCGAACCGACGATGTCCTTGCCGTCATCCGTGAGTTTCAGAACTTTGTTGTGTACGGTTGATCCCATCCATGTCACGCTCCACTGAAGATCGGAAGTGTCGAAGATATACCCAGTGACAGCAAACTCCACACCCCTGTTGCGCATCTCCCCGGAGTTGCGATAGTAGCTTGAGAACCCGGATGATGTCGGGAGAGGGTAACTGAGAAGCATGTCCGTGGTCTTGCGGTTGTAGAATTCAGCGCTGAGGTCAATGCGGTTGAACAGTTTGGCCTCAAGTCCGGTGTTGAGGTTATGATTGGACTCCCAAGTCAAATCGGCGTTCGCGACATCGTTGAGTGTCGCTCCCGGAAGAGTGGCGTTTGGTGTCGATGTGTCATACAAAGCCTGATAGGCGTAGTATGAGCCGACGCTGTTGTTACCCTGCACGCCGTAGGAGAACTTCAACGTCAAGTTGTCCATCCATGCCAGACCTTTCATGAATCCTTCCTGAGACACTCTCCAGGATGCACCTACGGACCAGAAGTTACCCCAGCGCTTAGAGGCGGCAAAGCGGGAAGATCCATCCGTACGCCAGCTCCCTGACAGGTAGTATTTCTCATCGTAGTTGTAGCCGACACGCGAAAGGACTGATTCGATGCGGTCAACGTCCGTGGAGCTGCCCGTTCCGACGATCACGGCCGCCGCGTCGAGTTCATAGATTCCGGCTCCAGGAAGTCCGGTCTTGTGTCCGGACAGAGAGGAAGTCTTGAAGGCATAGTATTCGTGTCCTGCGAGCAGGTCTATGTTGTGAAGACCGAATGTACGATTGTACGAAAGCAGCTGATTGAATGTATAACCCAACGATGTGGTGTTTGCCTTCTGGATGCGTCCGCTGACAGATGCCGCATTGCCGAAATCAGGATTGTAATAGACCATCGACTGGGAGTTGTAATAATCCGTGCCGAAATTTGTCTGGAATTTGATGCCTTCGGTCCAATGTCCGGCAATTCCCATAAAATCGATGTGGGTGCGTGCGGACAGGGAGTAGGTGTCGGCGGAATATTTGTCATCGTACAATGTGGCGACACTGTTGAAGTCGGTCTGCTGTCCTGAAGGGCGTGATTCACCATAGTCAAACTGCTTGTTCCCATTGGCATCGAGGATAAATTCTCCAGTGGCCGGATCGCGCTGATAGACAGGATAGATAGGAGCCATGTTCTGTGCTGAGTAGAACACATTGGAAGAGGCGCTCGACGATGTTTGGGAAGAATTTGACGATGTCTTCGCAAAGTTTGCACTTAGTCCGGCTGCAAACCATGGCTTGGCTTGAGTGTCCACATTCAGGCGCCCTGAATATCTCTCGAAATTCGTTGTCTTAAGGACACCGTCTTCATTAAGATAGCCTAAAGAGAACATGTATTGAGTGTTCTCCCTGCCACCGGACACGCTGACTCCATAGTCCTGACGGAATGCGGCATTATTGGTGATGCTTCCGAGCCAGTCTTCGCTCCAGCGTGGAGTCGCATCCTCGCGCACCTTCCCGTCTTCTGTGAAAAGTTCCGTGAGTGGGATATCATAAGGGTTATACATCCCGTCAGTACCGAAGATCGCTCTCGATCCGCCCAACATTTGATTGACAGCATTTGTGCCATACTGATTATAGAAGGCGGAGTACATGATTTCCATGTAATCCTTGACACCGACGGTCTCGTAGCGCGGAATGGCTCGTGAGGATACTCCGAAATTAACCTTAAGATCAACGGTGGTGTCATTACTGCTACCTTTCTTCGTGTTGATGAGAACGACACCGTTCGCTCCGCGCGCTCCGTAAAGAACCGATGCGGATGCGTCCTTCAGGATGCTTATGCTGGCGATGTCATCAGGGTTTATCGCCGAAATCGCACCATCGTAAGGGACTCCGTCCACAACGTAGAGAGGTGTCGATGACGCGTTGATTGAGCCGAAACCGCGGATGACTATTGAAGAACCGGAGCCAGGCTGTCCCGAACCGGAAGTCACTTGTACGCCGGGAGCGAGACCATCGAGAGCCTTTGTCACATTGGAGACAGTC
>CAVIGZ010000102.1:0-2266 GCA_963642565.1 Bacteroidaceae bacterium
CCGTAGGAGCGGTCGGTGGTGTTGACCGTGATCTTGTCGCCCTGATTGATGAAGAGAGGAACCATGATCTTGGCTCCGGTCTCAAGCGTACACTCCTTGAGGGCGCTGGTGGAGGCGGTGTTGCCCTTCACGGCCGGCTCCGTGTAGGTCACCTCAAGGGTGACGTAGGTAGGGAGCTCGCAGGTGAGGCATTTCTCCTCCGGCTCTACGACGAACATCATCTCGACGTGCTGGCCTTCCTTCATCAGGTCGGAGTTGTCAACCACATCGTGCGGCAGGTGGATCTGCTCGTAGGTCTCCTCGTGCATGAAGTTGAACCCGTCCTCGTCTGAATAGAGGAACTGGTATGGACGTCTCTCGACGTTGATGACATCGATCTTCATGCCCGCCGTGAAGGTGTTCTCAAGAATCCTTCCGTTCTCAAGGTTGCGAAGTTTTGTCTTTACGAATGCCGGACCCTTTCCTGGCTTAACATGCTGGAAATAGACTACCTGGCAAGGTTTGCCGTTGTAGCTGATATAAAGGCCGTTCTTAAAATCTGCTGTTGTTGCCATAAAAATATGTGATGATTTTAGATTTCAAAAGATTGATGCGCAATCATTTCGACCGCAAATTTAACTATTTGCGGAAATTCCTGCAAATAATTCTTTCCGCGACCTGTTCCAGAAGCCATCCCGGTGTGGATGTCGCGCCGCAGACCCCGACCCTGTCTCCGTCCCTGAACCAATCCGCGGAAAGTCCGGAAGCGTCGCAGACATGGTGGCTGCGCGGATTCTTTGACTTGCAAAGTTCGAAAAGCACTTTTCCGTTGGAGCTTGAAGTCCCTGACACAAAGATGATGACGTCGTGATCCGATGCGAACTCGGACAGTTCTTCATGCCGCGAGGCCACCTGTGAGCAGATGGTGTTGTGTATCTTAAGCCCGGAGCCGGACCGCGACTTCAGACATTCACAGATCCCGGAATATTCCACCGGGCTTTTGGTTGTCTGCGAGAAGATCTCCAACGGCCGGCCGGTTCTTATGGAACCATCTCCAATAGCGGAGAGGAGCATCGGCATGTCCTCGATCACGACCGCATCGCCTCCGACCTGTCCAAGCAGACCAAGCACCTCGGCGTGACCGATTTTCCCGAATATTACGATCTGTCCCCCCGCCGGCTTGACTCTCTCGTAGGCCTCCCTGATGCTCCTCTGGAGCCTCAGCACCACCGGGCAGGTGCAGTCAATGACCGTCAGGCCAAGTCCGGAAGCCAATGAATATGTCTGCGGAGGCTCTCCGTGCGCCCTGATGAGAAGGGTCTCCGATGATGGATCGGGGATGTCCATAAGCCCCTTCCTGTCGATTGTGACGAGTCCCTTTTCACCGAGCCGCCTGAGTTCCGCCTCGTTGTGGACGATGTCGCCCAGAGAGTACAGCCTCTTTCCCGGAGAATCCTCCAGAAATTTCTCGGCCCTGCCGATCGCCCTGATGACCCCGCCGCAGAAGCCGGAATGCCTCTCTATCTCAACCTGAAGGCTCATGGCTCTATTCCAGAATCCCGAACCGGCCTTGCGCCAGACCTTGGAACCAGACCAGTTCCTCGTGCAGCGTCATGTCCGAATTGTCCAGCACGAAAGCGTCGGCGGCCCTGGAGAGGGGAGAGGTCTCGCGGTGCGAGTCAATGTAGTCTCTTTCCCGAAGGTTCCTCAGCACGTCTTCCATCTTCGGCTCCTGTCCTTTGGCTCTCATCTCGTCGAAACGCCTTTGTGCCCTGACCTCGTCGCTCGCCGTCATGAAGATCTTCACCTCGGCTTCCGGAAACACCGTCGTGCCGATGTCCCGTCCGTCCATCACGACCCTTTTCCTGCGTCCGAAAGCATGCAGACGCTCATCGACATATTCCCTGACAAACGGGATCGCCGAGACCGGGCTGACGTGGCCGGACACTTCCAGCGTGCGGATCTCCTTCTCGACGCAGCGGTCGCCGATGAAGGTTCCTCCGGTTTTGAAATCAAGATCCAACTCCGGCAGGACTGCCTTGAGCCCGGTTTCGTCAACGACTCCGTCAGTTCCGATGAGCCCTTTCCCGATGGCGTAGAGGGTCACTCCGCGGTAGAGGGCTCCGGAGTCAAGGTAAAGGAATCCGAAGTGCTCCGCTATCAGTCTGGCAAGCGTGCTCTTGCCAGTGGAGGAGTAGCCGTCGATGGCAATGATGATGTCAGGTAATTTCATACGGCAAAATTATCAAATTTTATGTAAGAAACATGAAAAAAAATAAACTGCGTC
>CAVIGZ010000103.1:0-2096 GCA_963642565.1 Bacteroidaceae bacterium
GCAGGGAAAGAGCTTGCTCTTACCCTTCAAACAAACAAATCAAAACAGCTTCTAAGGTTCCTTGAGGTTTCGGGCGGCACCGGCAGGAAAGGCCGCATAAGAAAAAAGAGAAATTATTTTTAAGAAACATGAAAAATAAACCGCATCAGATTTGTCTTTTATTTTTCGAGTGTGGATTTCTTTTGGAAGAAGGAGTGTACCGGATGTACACGACTGATGAGAAAAGGAATCCGGGCCGAAAAGAATGAAAAAGATGATGCAGGTTATTTTTTGAAGGTTTCTCAACAGCTTCTGAATAAACGAACATTTTTTTTGAGATGAGTTCAAGACTTGACGTGGTCCTTGGCCTCCAGTGGGGAGACGAAGGGAAAGGTAAGATTGTGGATGTGCTTGCGGGCCGCTATCCGGCCGTGGCGAGATTCCAGGGAGGCCCGAACGCCGGACATTCCCTCCATTTCGACGGCAAGAGCTTCGTCGTCCGCAGCATTCCTTCGGGAATATTCCGGGAAGGCTCCACCAACATCATCGGAAGCGGTGTCGTCCTGGATCCGGTCACGCTTCGCCAGGAATGCGCCAACGTGGAGAAAATGAGCATCCATCCGAAAGAGAAGCTGTTCATCTCCAAGAAGGCCAACCTGATCCTCCCTACACACCGTCTTCTGGATGCGGCCTACGAGGCTGCCGCCGGTAAGGGCAAGATCGGCTCGACGCTCAAGGGCATCGGCCCCACCTACACCGACAAGATCAGCAGGCACGGCCTTAGGGTCGGAGACATCCTCTCTCCGGATTTCGGGGAAAGGTTCGCCTCTCTCAAGGCCAGGCATATCCGGTTGCTCTCCGACATGCACTACGAGTGCGATCCCGACAGGGACGAGGCCGAGTGGATGAGCGCCATCGAGTTCCTCAAGGGATTCCGGCTCATCGACTGTGAGTACTTCGTCAACAGCTGGCTGGCAGACAAGCCGATGCTTGCCGAAGGCGCGCAGGGTTCGATGCTCGACATAGACTACGGTTCCTACCCGTTCGTCACTTCGTCCTCCACGACGGTCGGAGGGGTCTGCACCGGGCTGGGAGTTGCTCCGTCAAAGGTCGGGAAGGTCTATGGGATCTTCAAGGCCTACTGCACGCGTGTGGGCAGCGGTCCGTTCCCGACGGAGCTCTTCGACGAGACCGGCGAGAGGCTCCGCAGGATCGGCAATGAGTTCGGGGCCGTCACGGGACGTCCGCGCCGTTGCGGCTGGCTGGATCTCGTGGCTTTGAAGTACACCGTGATGATCGACGGCGTGACCGACCTCATCATGATGAAGTCCGACTGTCTGGACGATTTCGAGACGATCAAGGTCTGCACGTCCTACAAGGTGGACGGAGTCGAGACCGACCAGGTTCCGTTCGACATCGCCGCGCGGATCGAGCCGGTTTACACCGAGTTCCCGGGCTGGAGGAAAGACCTCACGGGGATCCGTTCCGAAAGCGCTCTCCCTCAGGAGTTCCGCAGCTACATTGGGTTCATGGAGGACTACCTCGGCGTGCCGATCAGCATAATTTCCCTCGGCCCGGACCGCGAGGCCACCATCGAACGGTAAAGAAACAAGACCGCAATCGAAGCGGCGGGGACTGGTTTCCAAATTTTGGTAACGTGCAAAATTTGGAAACCAGTTCCCGCTGAACTGCGGGTTTTCATTCCGAAGGAAACATTGGCATCAGTCTCCGCTGAATTGCGGATTTTCATTCCGGAGGAAACATTGGCATCAGTCTCCGCCGACTTGCGGATTTTCATTCCGGAGGAAACATTGGCATCAGCTCCCGCTGAGCCGCGGGCGTACCTTTCAGGTTCCTTTTCCTGGTTCCCTGCTCGTACTCCTCTCCCGCCTACCCGGCGGGCCGTAAACCGCAACATCCAGTAAATGAACCCCTTCCGAAATCCTGCCCTTCCAAACGTCCCGGCACCTTTCTGCAACTTCCTGACAATCAACAAGTGAAGTGTCACAGGTTGACATTCAGCGGATTGAGGATTCGTGCCGGGGCAGTGACAAGAATAAAATCACGGTAGTGACGGAGCAAGTCCATCCCCCGAGGGGAGGGATTTAGGGAGGGGG
>CAVIGZ010000104.1:0-2060 GCA_963642565.1 Bacteroidaceae bacterium
CTCATATTCTTAAATGGACTGTGACTGCCGACGGTGCGAGCCTCGCTTCCGGAAGCGTCGGCCTGACCGCAGCGCCGCAGTCCGGGGAGGATGTCCGGGTGGCGTTGCCGAAACTTCCTTCCGGCAAGGATTGCCTGATCACTTTCGAGGTTCTCACGGGCAAGGATGAGGGCTTGCTTCCGAAAGGTCATGTGATCGGCTACGACCAGATCAGGCTTTCGGATGCGGTGAGGGCCGAGGCTCCTTCGGTGTCGAAGGGCATGACCGCAGCCCTGGAGGAGTCGTTCATCACCCTAAGGAGCAAGGATGCGACTCTGGTTTTTGACAAGGAACTTGGGTGTCTGCAGACATATTCATTCAAGGGGAAGAACATGTTCAATGACGATTTTGGCCTCAGGCCGCTTTTCTGGCGCGCTCCGACCGACAACGACTACGGCAACGGAATGCCGTCCCGATGCCAGGCGTTCAAGACTTCCAGCCGGGAGTTCAACGTTGTGGCGGAACTTGACGGGGAATCGATTGTCGCTGAATATTCATTGGCGAGCGGAAACAGGTTCATTGTCCGCTACGCTCTTCTTGAAGGCGGCATTCTTTCTGTAAAAGCTGATTTCAAGGGTGTTGAATCTGACAAACCGGTCGATGTGCCACGCATCGGATTCAGGATGAGGCTGCCCGCCTCCGCCGATGCGTTCACCTACCTCGGCAGGGGACCGGGGGAGAATTACCGGGACCGTTTCAGCGGCAGCCTCATCGGGAAATATTCCTCATCCGCGGCGAATGAATATGTCCGCTACACGCGTCCGCAGGAGTGTGGACATCACATTGACTGTGAATATCTTGCCATCGGAGGCTTGACCGTCCGCTCGGAGTGTTTCGAATTCAACGCCCTCCGCTGTTCCGTTGAGGATCTTGATGCCGAGGAGGCTGTACGGCACGACTACCAATGGGAGAACAAAGGCCCTTTGACGGAGAACGATCCGGCGAAGGCCAAGAACCGTCTCCGCCGACAGACCCACATCAATGACTATGTCGAGAGGGATTTCGTCGAGGTCTGCGTTGATCTCGCCCAAAGCGGCATAGGTGGCTATGACAGCTGGGGTGCCAGACCGGATTCCGACAGGTCTCTCTGGAGCGACAGGGACTACTCGTTCCGTTTCGCTGTCGTTCCGGCCCGTCTGATGAGCGCCGAACGGTCGATGAGGTACGATTTCTGATTTTTACGGGAGAATTCAAGATTACTTCCCGATAGAATGTGATATCTTTGTGTACAGAAAAAAACATAATTAAAAACCAATAAGAGATGAATCTCAAAAAATTGTCTGCCGCCCTTCTGATTGCTTTGGCGGTATCATGCACCACTTCCAACGAAGGTGGAGTAATCAAGGTTGAGACTCCTGCCCGTCCTGCCGGTCAGGAGAATGTTCTCGGCCTCACGGTTCCGGCGATGGACACGGTACGCGTCGGATTCGTAGGCCTCGGGATGCGCGGCTCGGCTGCCGTGGCGCGTTACACCTATGTTCCCGGGGTGAAGATCAACGCCATCTGCGATGTGGAGGCCGACAGAGTGGAAGAGTCGCAGAAGTCGTTGGAGGAGAGAGGCTTTCCTCGGGCGGCAGGCTATTCAGGAAGCACAGAGTCCTACAAGGAACTCTGCGAGCGCGACGACATTGACCTGGTTTACATCTGCACTGACTGGAAGCATCATGTTCCGGTCGCCCTTTACGCCATGGAACACGGTAAGAATGTGGCCATTGAGGTCCCGGCGGCATCGTCCCTTGAGGACATCTGGGCTCTGATCAACACTTCGGAGCGAACCCGCAAGCACTGCATGATGCTGGAGAACTGCTGCTACGATTTCTTTGAGCTGACCGCCCTGACGATGGCCCAGAAGGGGCTTCTCGGTGAGATCATCCACGGAGAAGGTTCCTACCATCACAATCTGGATCCGTTCTGGAACGCCTACTGGAACAACTGGAGGCTTGATTTCAACCAGACCCACAAGGGAGATGTCTATTCCACCCACGGCCTCGGCCCCGTCTGTCAGGTCATGAACATCCATC